>NZ_DLJR01000041.1:0-6245 GCF_002484365.1 Empedobacter sp. UBA7611 | reverse complement strand
ACATCTACGTTCCAGTATAATTTATCATTGATTTTGTAATCAAATCCTAATTGAAATCCGAAACCTACATTGTTTTTGTAATCTACACTAGTTACGGCTGCGTTTCTCCCTTTTCCTTGCCCTTGATCATAGAAGATTGTATAATTAATTCCAGCACCAACATAAGGTTTTAGGTTTTTGGTTGGATACAAATGATATTGTACATTAAGAGTTGGAGGTAACAGCATTACTCGTCCCAAATCTAAATTTCCTAATGCAGTATTTACCGCTACAACTTCGTGTTTAGATGTTCCTAAGATTAATTCGGCCGCGATATTTTTTGTAATATAATAGGTAAAGTCAATTTCTGGAATAAGATTGTTTGTAACCGCTACATTTCCACCTATTGCTTCTATTTTAGCATCTTCCATAGGAACTACACCAGTTGCTCTTACACGCATATGTAATTCACTAGCCTCTTGTCCAAATGAAATTGCTGATGCAAAGATTGCTCCTAATATTAATAGTCCTTTTTTCATAATGTTTATTTTATTTTTCGAAACAAAACTCGGATTAATTCATCCGAATTAAAATGTCAAATATCATTTCCGAAAATGACTTTAAACATTTGTTTTTTTTAAGGATATTATTAACTTAAACACGCTGATAGTCAATTATTTTTAATGAGTAAAAATAATCGTAAAAGAAAAACTTTTCACTTAATAGAAATTTATTACTTTTGGAGGAAAGTCATAAAAAAACAAAAAAACTCAAAAAAATGGATTTCTTAGAAAATGAAAATTTATCATTAATCGCGCAATCGGCAAGAGATTTTGCAAAACAATACATTCAACCGAATATAATGGAGTGGGATGAAGCTCAAACTTTTCCAGTTGAAGTTTTCAAAGAACTTGGAAAAATGGGATTCATGGGAATCGTTGTTCCAGAAGAATATGGAGGAAGTGGTTTGTCATATGATGAATATGTATCAATTGTAGATGAAATTTCACAAGTTGATCCTTCTATCGGTTTGTCTGTAGCGGCACATAATTCACTTTGTACAAATCATATTTTAGAATTCGGTAACGAAGAACAAAAACAACGTTGGTTACCAAAATTAGCAACAGCAGAATGGATTGGTGCTTGGGGATTAACAGAGCACAACACAGGATCTGATGCAGGAGGAATGTCTACAACAGCTGTAAAAGATGGAGATGAATGGGTGATTAACGGAGCAAAAAACTTTATTACACATGCAATTTCTGGTGATGTTGCGGTTGTGATGACAAGAACAGGAGAGAAAGGAGCTAAAAATAACGCGACAGCTTTTGTAATAGAAAAAGGAACGCCAGGTTTTACATCGGGTAAAAAAGAAAATAAATTAGGAATGCGTGCTTCGGAAACGGCAGAGTTAATCTTCGATAACGTACGTGTTTCGGATGCAAATCGTTTAGGAAATGTTGGTGATGGTTTCAAGCAAGCACTTAAGATTTTAGATGGTGGTCGTATCTCGATTGCAGCTTTATCTTTAGGAATCGCGAAAGGAGCATACAAAGCAGCATTGAAATATGCACAAGAGCGTCATCAATTTGGAACTGCAATTGCAAATTTCCAAGCAATTAACTTTAAATTGGCTGAAATGATTACAGAAATCGAAGCTTCAGAATTATTAATTCGTAAAGCATCTTATTTAAAAAATCATAAAAAACCAATGACGACAGAAGGTGCAATGGCAAAATATTATGCATCGGAAGCGTGTGTTAAAATCTCGAATGAAGCAGTTCAAATATTTGGTGGATACGGATATACAAAAGATTTTCCAGTAGAGAAATTCTACCGTGATTCTAAGTTGTGTACAATCGGTGAAGGAACAACTGAGATCCAAAAATTAGTGATTGGAAGAAATATTTTGAAAGATTAATACAAAACGATTTGTTTAATTACTAAAGAGTTGTATATTTGCCATCTCAAAAAGAAATAGATAAAATTATGTTGATTATACCAGTAAAAGACGGAGAGTCAATCGAAAGAGCTCTAAAAAAATACAAAAGAAAATTTGATAAAACAGGTGTTGTACGTCAGTTAAGAGCACGTCAACAATTTACAAAACCTTCTGTTACAAATAGAATTAAGATGAGTAGAGCAATCTACAAACAAGCCTTAATCGAAAAGGAGGAAGCATAAATTGCCGTTTTAAACGATATAAAGAAATTAATTTCTGTTGACCTATTTATTAAAGTTGTAACTTTGATGAATAGGTTTTTTTATGGAATTTATTCAACTATTCTTAGATTATTTAGCGCTCGAGAAAAACTATTCTACGCTAACAATTACTAGCTACAAAAGAGATTTGGACGATTTTGTTGAGTTCTATCAACAAGAAGAAAATTCGTCAGAAATACAACTTGCAACAAAAAATCATATTCGTGCATTTGTGATGCATTTATCAGAATTAGAAAAGTCTGAGAAAACAGTTAATCGCAAATTAAGCGCTTTACGAACGTTTTATAAATATTTGGTCAAAGAAAATCATCTTTCCATTAATCCAATCGAGCAAATTCATTCACTTAAACAAAATAAACAAGTTTTAGTACCTTTTACAGAAGCAGAATTGAATGATTTGTTGAATAATGATGAATTTTTCCCTGACACATTCGAAGGTTTACGTGATCGATTAATGATTGATGTAATGTATCAAACAGGAATTCGACGTGCCGAATTAATTGGTTTGAAAGAAAATGATATCGATCCGAATACACTTTCTATAAAAGTTCTTGGAAAAAGAAATAAAGAACGCATAATTCCTATTTCTACCTTTCTGTTAGAGGATTTGGCGAATTATAACACTAGAAAACATAACGAAATTACTTTACAATGTACGAATGTTTTTGTAACAGAAAAAGGAAAACCTTTGTACGATAATCTTGTTTATTCGAAAGTAAAATACTATCTTAGTCTTATAAGTGTAAAACATAAAAAAAGTCCTCATATGTTGAGGCATTCATTTGCGACTCATATGTTAGATTCAGGAGCAGATCTGAATGCAGTAAAAGATATTTTAGGGCATTCAAGTTTGTCATCGACTCAAATTTATACACATGGGAGTATAGAAAATTTAAAAAAAGTGTTTAACAAAGCTCACCCGCGTGAGAACAAAAAAGAGTAATTATGACAATTAACTTTCAAGCAGTAAACTTCAATACTAAACCAGGTTTAGAGGAGTATTTAGAGAAAAAATTAGAAAAATTAGAAACTTTGTCAGACAAAATCATTGCAGCGAATGTTTCTTTTAAATTAGAGAATACTGCAGAAAAAAATAACAAGACAGTTGATATTAAGTTAGAAGTACCAGGAGATGATATTGTTGTAAGTAAAACAGGACAATCTTTTGAAGAATGTATTGATTTAGCGGTAGATACATTAAAAAAATTAATTATCAGAAAAAAAGAAAAAATTAGCGAAAGATAAAAAATAGGGAATTGACTAAAAAAAGAACCTAAAAATTTGGTTAATTCAAAAAACAACGTAAATTTGCAGTCCGTTAAACAAACATATTTAACGGACTGTTCTTTTAAATAACGCTTTTAAAAACAAAAATGCCGATGTAGCTCAGCTGGCTAGAGCAGCTGATTTGTAATCAGCAGGTCGTGGGTTCGAGTCCCTCTATCGGCTCAAGGTTTTTAGAAGAACAAAAAAATAAGGCGGGGAGATACTCAAGCGGCCAACGAGGACGGACTGTAAATCCGTTGGGTAACCTTCGCAGGTTCGAATCCTGCTCTCCCCACAAACTTAATTTTTAAAATTTTTTGTGGTTTAGGATTTAATCTTTAAATTTGCAAAGCTTTTTAGAAGTGAATGCGGGAATAGCTCAATTGGTAGAGCGTCAGCCTTCCAAGCTGAATGTTGCGGGTTCGAGTCCCGTTTCCCGCTCAAATTCTGGTTCGTCCAGTATAGTTAATCTTTTAAGTAGTTGTTGAAACTCATTTAAACCAAGGTTAACGCGAGTCAAAAATTAATATCTTTATATAAATCAAAAAGTGTACTTTTACACTTGAAAATAATTTAAAGTTATTTTTTTAATTTAAGTATAACAATAGAAATTAATAAAAAGTAAAATGGCAAAGGAAACTTTCAACCGTAATAAGCCGCACTTAAATATTGGTACTATTGGTCACGTTGACCACGGTAAAACAACTTTGACTGCAGCGATTACTAAAGTATTAGCTGATGCTGGTTATTCAGAAGCAAAAGCTTTCGATCAAATCGATAATGCTCCAGAAGAAAAAGAGCGTGGTATTACAATTAATACATCTCACGTAGAGTATGAAACTGCTAACCGTCACTACGCACACGTTGACTGTCCAGGTCACGCGGATTACGTAAAAAACATGGTTACAGGAGCTGCTCAAATGGATGGTGGTATCTTAGTAGTAGCTGCTACTGATGGTCCAATGCCTCAAACTCGTGAGCACATCTTATTATGTCGCCAAGTAAACGTTCCTCGTATCGTTGTTTTCTTAAACAAAGTTGATATGGTTGACGATGCTGAGTTATTAGAGTTAGTAGAAATGGAAGTAAGAGATTTATTATCTTCTTACGAATATGACGGAGATAACACTCCAGTTATCCAAGGATCTGCTTTAGGTGCATTAAACGGTGAGCCTCAATGGGTTGAAACTGTATTAAACTTAATGAACAATGTTGATGAGTGGATTGAGCAACCAGTTCGTGATCAAGATAAACCATTCTTAATGCCAGTAGAGGATGTATTCTCTATTACAGGTCGTGGTACTGTTGCTACAGGACGTATCGAGGCTGGTGTAATTAACTCTGGGGATCCAGTTGACATCGTTGGTATGGGAGAAGAAAAATTAACTTCTACTGTAACAGGTGTTGAAATGTTCCGTAAAATCTTAGATAGAGGTGAAGCTGGTGATAACGTAGGTTTATTATTACGTGGTGTTGATAAAACTGACATCCGTCGTGGTATGGTTATCGCAAAACAAGGATCTGTTAAACCACACAAAAAATTCAAAGCTGAGGTTTATATCTTAACTAAAGAAGAAGGTGGTCGTCACACTCCATTCCATAACCGTTACCGTCCACAGTTCTACGTACGTACAACTGACGTAACAGGGGAAATCAACTTACCAGAAGGAGTTGAGATGGTTTTACCAGGAGATAACTTAACTATTACAGTTGAATTATTACAACCAATCGCATTAAACGAAGGTTTACGTTTCGCAATCCGTGAAGGTGGACGTACAGTTGGTGCTGGTCAGGTAACTGAAATTTTAGACTAATTAGTCAAAATATAATATAGAAGATGTGGTAATCTTCAATGATTACCACTCTTTTTATCTACGGGCATAGTTCAATGGTAGAATAGCGGTCTCCAAAACCGTTGATCAGGGTTCGAATCCTTGTGCCCGTGCTAAATGAAAACGATATGAAAGTCGTACAATATTTTAAAGATTCCTTTGTAGAATTTAAAGATCATGTTACATGGCCATCATTCTCAGATCTACAAAGAGACACAATTATTGTTGCAATAGCTACAGTTTTGTTAGCTATATTTTTATATGCGGTAGATACATTATTCACACAAGTGCTTAACTTTATCTACGGCGCTTTTTAGTTTGTAAAATATCCCGTTTAGTAATTAGAATCATGAGTGAAAAGAAATGGTATGTAATCAAGACTGTAGCTGGACAAGAGCTGAAAGTTAAGGATTATATTGAAAGAGAAATTCAGTACCAAAATTTGAATGATTATGTAGGACAAATTGTTGTTCCTATGGAAAAAGTGATTCAAATCCGTAACGGTAAAAAATATCAAAAGGAAAAAGTACACTTTCCTGGTTACATCATGATAGAAGCCGAACTTGTAGGGGAAATTCCTCACATGGTAAAGAATACATCAGGTGTAATTAGCTTTTTGAGTGCAACGAAAGGAGGTGATCCTGTACCAATGAGACAATCGGAAGTTAACCGAATGTTAGGTAAAGTTGACGAATTAGCAGAAAACGTTGATACAAACTTAGGAATATCTTACATCGTAGGAGAAACTGTAAAAGTAATCGACGGACCATTCAATGGCTTCAACGGAACAGTTGAAAAAATCATTGAAGATAAACGTAAACTTGAAGTGATGGTTTTAATCTTCGGACGTAAAACACCACTAGAGTTAAGTTTTAACCAAGTTGAAAAGATTGCATAATCAATCTATCAACAAATTAAAAGTAGAAATTTAGGCTGCTTCCACAT
>NZ_DLJR01000080.1:9701-51221 GCF_002484365.1 Empedobacter sp. UBA7611 | reverse complement strand
TATGAAAAACATAAAAAAAAAAGCTGCCTCACTTTTGAGACAGCTTCTTTTTAATTTTTTTCTAAAAAATATTTAATCCCTTTTATATTTTTCTTTGTATGTTTCAAATGATTGCATCAAATTTTCTTCGATAGCTTTTGGCATTCTGCGCGTAGCCTCAAATTCATTTGATGAAAGTGATTTAAATTCTGAAAGTGTTGAAATTAATTCAATCGAATTAACTAACATTTCAATTTCTGTTTCATATTGACGATTAGCCAATGAATGAAATGTATCATTCCCATAAACAGGAACATATTGTTGTTCAATCAAAAAACCAGCGTCAGCTTCTGTGTCTACAAAATGAGTTGTAACACCAATCTCTACACCTTTTGTGATTGCCCATTTTAATGAATCTAAACCTCTCGTCAAAGGTAAAAAACCTGGATGCGTATTGATAATTTTATGATTTTCAACCAATTCATCTGGTAATAATCCTGCTCCTGCAATAATCACATATTCAGCTTTATAATCGTTTAATTGATTGTTCAACGTTTCAGCAGTTGTCAAATCAAAATCATAACCAAAATTATTACAGTAATCATCTAAATTTACTTGAATCGCCTTACTTGGACGATGTTGATAAATTGGTTTGAACGGATTTTCCCTTTGTATAAAAGGCAATGCAAATATTTTTACATTTTGGTAACCTTTAGCTTTTAATCCGTGTAAAACATCTTGTGTTTTGCGATGAGGAGTATTGTAAGAGATTACCGCTATTTTTGGTTGAGTTGCCATGATTATTTAATCAAATATTTTTTGTGATAATCAACAACATTATCAATTGGTTTTCTAATAATATGACCAACTGTCAAGTGATATTCTGCCGCAACCGAACGAATAACATCTTCGTAAATATGAGCAATTGAGCCAATGAAATTTAATTCAGAATGACGAGCTTCTTCGTAAGGCATAATTTGATATTCGATAAAAGAAGACATTGCATCATAAATAATTTTCTGAATAAATGGATCATTTTTATGTTCGACAACAAATTTATTGAAAGATGCTAAATATGTGTTTGCAAATTTATTTTGGTACACATTTTTATTTAACTCATCTACTGATAATTTATAATAATCATCAAAAGCTTTGGCTAAATGTGGAGGCATTTTTTTTGTGTAAAAAGCGCGTAATACACGTTTTCCTAAGTCATTTCCAGAACCTTCGTCACCTAAGATATAAGCTAAAGATTTTGTTTCTTCGCGCATTGTTGTTCCATCGAAATAACAAGAATTAGACCCTGTTCCTAAGATACAAACCATTGCAGGTTTTCCCATATAAGTTGCGTAACAAGCAGCTAATAAATCATGGTCTACGACAAATTCTGCATTTGTAAAGAAATTCTCTAAACCTTCTTTAACAACAGCATGCATTGCTTCGCTGGAAGTTCCTGCACCATAAAAAAAGACTTTTGTAAAATCATTTGCAACAGGTGCAAAATCTTCATTTTTTTGTAATTCAGTCGTAATATCTTCTGATGTTACAAAATACGGATTAAATCCGATTGTACTTGTTCTAAAAACTTCATTAAGGTCACTATCTAAAATTACCCAATCCGTTTTAGTAGAACCGCTATCTGCTATTGCAATCATTTTTTTGTTTTGATATAATTGAGGAGTGCTAAAATAACATTCTTTTAACAATGCGCATAAAAAAAAGCCTGAAATTTCAGGCTTTTTATATAAAAAAATAATTAATGATCGTGGCTATGGTCAACTATATCGATTTCGATGTATGTTTCGGATTGATTTCCTGCTTTATCAATTAGAATTAATCCTAAATGATATGCACCATCTACAATACCTTCTTGAGGAATTGCAACTTTATAATTGTATGCATATTCCTTTTTACCTGAAGGAATTGCTTCTTCTTTGGTAAATTCCCATTGAGTATTTGTAGAACTTGAAGCTTCTTGTACACTAGCAGAACGATGGTTATGAGTATGTCCATCTCCTGCATAATGAATATCAATTTTTACAGCTCCCAACTCAATATTATCTTTCAAGATAGCTTCAATATTAATCTCGTCACCTAAATGTAGGTGAGCTTCATCTTTTGGTGAAATTAAATTAATTTCTGGTTTTGTTGTATCTAATGAAGAATCATCTGATGAACAAGATGTAATGAATAATGCTGATAATGTTATAAATGAATAGTTTAAAATTGAATTTTTCATTGTTTTATTTTTTTTGAATTGAATATTATTTTTTTAAGATTTTGGTTGATTTATTAATAAACAAAATCCTGAGGCGGACCTCGTGTAAAATGATATTCAATTGTAGAATGTTTAATTTTTTCTACTTGTTCAAAACTTTCTTTACTGTAAAATTCTTCGTTCGGTTTTGATTCTATTTTTGGTTCATCATGCGTGTCAATAAAGACAGAGTAATAGGTGAAATGATTACATTGATGATGAATAATTTCTTTCTTTTGATTCGAAAAATCTTGTGAATGATCGATTAAAGAAAAATGTAATTGATTAAAAGTTGGAATCGAAAAAAGAATAATACTAAAGAAAAGTCCAAAAATAGGATGTTTCTTTTTCATGTATCAACTATTTTCCGAACGGAATTCCTAACATAATTTGTATGTTTCGAGCTTGTTCTGGTAATTGCAATGCACGATAAAAACTGGTGTGATTGTAATAGTTTTTATTGAATAAATTAGAAACCTGAACACTTAAATTTGCACTAAAATTATTGAATTTAAGTTTCGTTTTTCCTCCAATTCCAACCAAGAAATAACTTGGAGTGATATCTTCATTTTGTGCAATTTTATCTTGCTCAAATGTATATTTTCCATTTGCAAAAAAGCTCAAACCTTCTAAAAATGCAATATTTTGATTGATTTTATAATTAATTTGTCCAAATAAATTATTTGCAGGAGTGAAAGGAAGATAATTTCCGAATTTTTTATTTTCCGTAATTTGTCGATTGTATAAATATTCGTACACAAGATTTGCATCAAAATTTTCGTTGATTTTCTTACGAACTTCAAATTCAAAACCAGTCAACAAAGCTTTGCTTTGTGTATATTGATAAATTTGTCCACCATGAGGAAGAATCGAAAATTGTCCCGAAGGTTTTAAGAAAATATAATTGCTGAAATAATATAAATACGGACTTAGCGAAATATTCCAATCATTTTTGTGAAAAACAGATTTGAAATCTACAGCAATTCCTTTTTCTATATCAAGATTTTCGTCACCTCGTTCATGTCTAAAACTACCGTGATGAATTCCGTTAGAACCCAATTCTATAGCGGTTGGTAAACGGAAATTTGTTCCAACATTCAAATTGAAATCCCACGAATCATTTGGTTGAAAAGTTGCACCAATCATTCCGTTTAAATTACTAAAATTACGATCGATTGATTTGCTTCGATTTGCATAATAATCTGCAATTCCTTCCGAATTTCCTTTTTCAATTAAATAATTATACAGAAAATCATCAAAATAACCTTCCGATTTGAACGTCGAATAATCATAACGTAAACCAGCTGTAACTTTCCACGTATTTCCTTTTTTGAATTCTTCAATCAAAAATCCGCTAAAAATATTTCGGTCATATTTTGGTAATAAATAATTGTAACCTGCAATATTATTGGCTTGCAATTGCGCTTGCGCACCGATTATTGTTTTGAAATTTTTGTTGTGATTATGTTCGAATTTTAATTGAGAATCATACGTTGATAAATTAAAATCTAATTCTAAATCAGGATTTTTTGTTGGAGCAGGTTGATTCGCATAATGTGTGTGAAACGAACTAACTTCTTGGCGACGATTGTTTTGATAACTTGCCAAAAATTTTAAAACATCTTTTGAATTTAAACGAAATTCATTTTCGGAAATCACTTTAAAATGATTAACTTTTTGATAAGGAAATTCGATATTTCTATAATTTCCATCATCTTGAAGTCTATCTACAGAAGGAATTCCGTGTGAACCAGGAAAGAAACCGATTTTCTGATTAACGTTAGAAACAGTTAAAATTGAACGAAATTTTTCACCAATATAACCTGTTTGTATTTCAGCATTCAAATCTTGTCCAGCCGTATTTTTTACACGTTTATTGTAAATTGGTAAATAACGATTTAGGTAATAAATGCGATCAGTAGTCGTTCTGTAGTCTGCATAATCAGAATATGAACCTTTTATTTTATAGAAAAAATGATCGTTACGAGATTTCAAATTAAATCCAATTCCGTAATTATCATTTATTGATTGATATAAAGTTTTTACTTCTCCAGAAATTGAATGTTTCGCTGGTAAATTGTTATTGTTAATCTTGATAACTCCAGCAATAGCTTCATTTCCGTACTCCAAAGCCGCAGGACCTTTTATCACTTCGACATCTTCAACATTTAGCGCATCAATCTCCAAACCATGATCGGCTCCCCATTGTTGTCCTTCTTGTTTTACACCATTTTCAGCAACAATTAATCGATTGAAACCAAGTCCACGAATAATTGGTTTTGAAGCTGATGATCCAATTCCAGAAGCATTAACACCTGCAATGTTTTCAAGTGATTTGGCTAATGATCCTGCATAGTTTTCTTGAATATAAGATTGATCGACACGCTCTACATTAGCTGTTGAAAAATCGTGATGATGTCCTAAAACAGTAACTTCATCTAAATTATATGCTTTGTGAAAAGTAAGTGTAAAAACAAATTTTTGTTGCGAATCAAACGTAATATTTTGAGAAAAAGGTTCGTAACCTTGTTCATCAATTTGAACTTGATAATTTCCTTTGTTTAAATTCTCAATTCTAAATTTTCCTTCGGCATTTGTGTGATATTCTTCGTTGTTGAAGTATACAGTTGCGAAAGGAATTGGTTTTTGATTTTTATCTATAATTTGACCTTCGAAAATGTTTTGTGCAAACACAGTTCCGCACAATAATGTAGCCGCAATACTACATTTTATGTTGATTGACATAAATACAATAATTTAATAACGTTAAAAAAATAAGGTGGTTTTTTCTGAAATTAAATTGCGTAGGGCGGTGCTCGAAGACTTTTTTGAGTAAGTAATACAGCTTGTTTTACACGAGTTGTGTAAAGTGTTTTATCTTTTTGGATAAATGATTGACACCATTCGAATAACTCGATTTCTGAATCATTTTCTATAAAATGTTGATTGAAATGGCAAATTGTACAGCTATGATCGTGTACGTTAGAGAATTTGTCTTTCAACTCTTTGTGCTCTTTATTTAGAGTATGATCCAATATATGCGCAGACTGATACACTGTCATAAACAGTGAAATCGTTAGCATAAGATATTGGATAAATTTTTTCATTCAGTTTACAAAAATAAGATTTTATTTCATTTCTTTCAACTCTTTCATGTTTTGTTGAAGTTTTCTTAAAAATAAAAAATAAATAATCCCATAATAAACCGTTCCTATAATCACAATAAAAGCAACAGCAGTTATTATTGCAATCCAACCATAAATAGCAGCATTATTCAAAATTGGCTGTATATCATGAGCGTTTTTTGCCAAATAAATAGATTGGCCTAATTCATAATAAAATGGGGAAGAGGAAACAATTAAACTTAAAACAGTAAAAAGAATAAACAAGTTAACCAAACGACGAAATGAAATAATGTTTTTCATCAAATCGACGACAGATTGATTAAGATCTATTTTTTTGAAATAACGATAAGCCATCACCAAAAATCCAAACGTAATCACAATACTAAAAACCGAAGCGATCTCGTAATTGTTAATTGTTTTTTCTTCGACTAATGTTTTGACTTCGTTATTAAAAAAATTTTTTCCTGAAATTAAAACATATAAATTGTAGACAAGAAAAAGGATAAATTCGCAAAAAGTGAATATAAATAACCATTTTATTGTCGTTGATGATTTTTTCTTCAACATTTGAAAAATTTGATTTTGATCAAACTTTTCTTCTTCCTTTATGGAACCCCAAATTGATTTTAAGTCATCTAACTCCATTATTGTTCCATTTTAAACATTATTTCTTTTAATTTTATCTTCACTCTGTTCATCTTTACTCGTGCATTTACTTCCGAAATTCCTAAAGTTTCGGCAATGTCTTTGTAAGGTAAGTCTTCCAAAAATAGCAGTACCAATGCACGTTCTACGTCGTTTAATAATCTAATTGCCGCGTATAAAAGTGTGATACGTTCTTCTAAAAATTCGTCTTTGTCGTCTGATGTTAAGTTTAAAAATTGAGCTTCATTAAAATCAGTTTCACTGGATTTTGTTTTTTTTCTGATTAATGTAATTGCTGTGTTTAAGCTAACACGATACATCCACGTACTAAATTTTGAATCTCCCTTGAAGGAATCGTAAGAACGCCATAATTGCAATACAATTTCCTGAAATAAATCGTCATGAGAATCCTTGTCGTCTGTGTAAATACGACAAACCTTATGGATAATTCCCTGATTTTTCTCGACTAATTCGGTAAATATTTTTGCTTTATTATTCAAACTATTATTCTGTTGCTCTTTATATGTAGTAAAAAAAAGAATAATGTTACATACAACTAAAAAAATAAAAAATCCTCTTATATTTCTATAAGAGGATTAACCTAACTAACTTAAACCTATGAAAAGTTGTTCTACTTTTCTACTGCAAGTATAAAAATTAATTATTTATTAAGCAATAAAAATTTAGAAAAATTGTTAAAAATGTCTTAATTAACTAAGAATGATTCTAAACTATCGAAATCTGTTAACGAAATGATATATTTCATTGTGATTAGAGCAATGGGATGATTAAATTTGTGGAAATATCTAAAAAATTAAACGAATTGCTTTATGGCAAATGAATCATTACTAAAATCTTCGATTGGTAAGAAGTTCGCGATGGCGCTTTCAGCGTTATTTTTGATCGTGTTCTTGTTACAACATTTCGTGATTAATGCATTATCTGTTATTAATCCGAATGGGTTCAATGAAGTTTCGGCTTTCATGAGTGATAACCCTTTTATCCAATATTTAATGCAGCCTATTTTATTAATTGGTGTTGTATACCACTTTGTAATGGGGTTTGTATTAGAAGCGCAAAACAAGAAAGCGCGTGGACCAGTTGCTTATCAAAAGTATAATGGTGCTGCAAATGCTTCTTGGATGTCAAGAAACATGTTAGTTTCTGGATCTGTAATTTTAGTTTTCTTATTATTACACTTGTATGACTTTTGGGTTCCTACAATTACTGATCACTACATTGCTCCAAATCCTGAGTTTGCTCAAGGAAATTACTTTATGGATCACTTAAACCACGTTTTCACATTAGAAGGTGCTTTAAGTTTTGTAAGATTAGTAATTTACATTGTTGCATTTGTATTTTTATCATTACACTTACAACATGGTTTTGCGTCTGCATTCCAATCTATTGGAGCAAGACACAACAAATACACGCCAGTAATTGTTGCTTTCGGAAAATGGTACTCTATTTTAATTCCAGCTGGTTTCATTATCATTGCTGTTTACCATTTTTTTGTTAAATAATTAAATAATATCAAGAAATGAGTATATTAGATTCTAAAACTCCAGAAGGAGATATCGCAAAACAATGGAGCGAACACAAAGCACATTTAAACTTAGTGGCTCCAAATAACCGTGATAAAATTGATGTTATTGTTGTTGGTACAGGTTTAGCTGGAGGTTCTGCAGCTGCAACTTTAGCAGAGTTAGGATACAAAGTAAAAGCTTTTTGTTACCAAGATTCTCCACGTCGTGCTCACTCTATTGCTGCACAAGGGGGTATTAATGCTGCTAAAAATTATAAAGGAGATAACGACTCTATCTATCGTTTATTTTACGATACAATCAAAGGTGGTGATTACCGCGCTCGTGAGTCTAACGTTTATCGTTTAGCGGAGGTTTCTGGTAATATTATCGACCAATGTGTAATGCAAGGGGTTCCTTTTGCACGTGATTACGGTGGGTTATTAGATAATCGTTCTTTTGGTGGGGTACAAGTATCTCGTACTTTCTATGCGAAAGGTCAAACAGGGCAACAACTATTATTAGGAGCTTATTCAGCAATGAATCAGCAAATTCACTTAGGGCACATCCAAATGTACAACCGTCACGAAATGTTAGATATTGTACTTGTAGATGGTAAAGCTCGTGGTATTATCGCTCGTAATTTAATTACAGGTGAAATCGAAAGACATTCTGCTCACGCAGTAGTTATTGCTACTGGTGGTTACGGAAACGTATATTTCTTATCTTCTAATGCAATGGGTTCTAACGTAACTTCAGCATGGAAAATTCACAAAAAAGGTGCTTATTTTGCTAACCCTTGTTATGTACAAATTCACCCAACTTGTATTCCAACCCACGGAACAAATCAATCTAAATTGACTTTAATGTCTGAATCTTTACGTAACTCTGGTCGTATCTGGGTTCCTAAAAAGAAAGAAGATGCTGAAGCAATCCGTGCTGGTAAGAAAAAAGCAGTTGATATCAAAGAAGAAGACAGAGATTACTACTTAGAAAGACGTTATCCTGCATTTGGTAACTTAGTTCCTCGTGACGTTGCATCTCGTGCTGCAAAAGAGCGTTGTGATGCTGGTTATGGTATTGAAGCAAATGAAACTGGAGAAGGAGTTTACTTAGATTTTACAGATGAGATCAAGAAAAAAGGTCGTGAGGTTGCTTTCGCAAACGGAGATCAAAATCCATCAGATGCTGAAATCGAGAAATTAGGTAAAAAATGGATTGAAGAGAAATATGGAAACTTATTCCAAATGTATTGGAAAATTACAGATGAGAATCCATACGAAAATCCAATGCGTATCTATCCTGCAATTCACTATACAATGGGTGGTGTTTGGGTTGACTACAACTTACAATCAACAATTCCTGGATGTTTCGTAGTAGGAGAAGCTAACTTCTCTGATCACGGAGCTAACCGTTTAGGAGCTTCTGCATTAATGCAAGGTTTAGCAGATGGTTATTTCGTATTACCTTATACAATTGCAGATTATTTATCAGCAGATATTCGTACAGGTAAAATTCCTACAAATACGCCAGAATTTGATGAAGCTGAAAAGGCTGTTAAAGACCAAATTCAACATTTCTTAAGCAATAAAGGAACTAAAACTGTAGATAGTTTCCACAAACGTTTAGGAATTATTATGTGGAACAAAGTAGGTATGGCTCGTAATGCTCAAGGTTTAAAAGAAGCGATTGCTGAAATTGCTGCTTTACGTGAAGAATTCTATCGTGATGTAAAAGTTCCTGGTGATGCTAACGAAATGAATACTGAGTTAGAAAAAGCTGGACGTGTAGCTGACTTCTTAGAATTAGGACAGTTAATGGCAATTGATGCTCTTAACCGTAATGAGTCTTGTGGTGGTCACTTCCGTGAGGAGTACCAAACAGAAGAAGGTGAAGCAATGCGTGATGATGAAAACTATACTTATGTTGCCGCTTGGGAATATAAAGGTGATGATATCAACACTGAGGTTTTACACAAAGAGGAATTAAATTACAAATATATCGAGCTTAAAACTCGTAGTTATAAATAATAAAATCATTTTGCTTGATAACAAACTTTCAAGCAAAATGTCAAAATATCATATAGAATTATGGCATCATCAAAAACAATCAGCATCACGCTGAAAATTTGGCGTCAAAAAAACGCTAATGCTCAAGGAAAAATGGAAACATATTCCTTAAAAGATGTTTCTACTGATTCTTCTTTCTTAGAAATGCTTGATTTATTAAACGAGCAATTAATAGAGGAAGGAAAAGAGCCAGTTGCATTCGACCACGACTGTCGTGAAGGTATTTGTGGTATGTGTTCTTTATTCATCAATGGAGAAGCGCACGGACCAGATAGAGGTGTTACAACTTGTCAATTACATATGCGTATGTTCAAAGATGGTGAAACGATTTACATCGAACCATGGAGATCTGCTGCATTCCCAGTAATCAAAGATTTAATTGTAGACCGTTCATCTTTCGACCGTATCCAACAAGCTGGTGGTTACATTTCTGTAAACACATCAGGACGTACAGTAGATGCAAACAACATTCCAGTAAACAAAATGCATGCAGATGAAGCGTTTGACGCTGCAACATGTATTGGTTGTGGAGCTTGTGTTGCAACTTGTAAAAATGGATCTGCAATGTTATTCGTAGGAGCTAAAGTTTCTCAATTCGCATTATTACCACAAGGACAAGTAGAAGCTGCTCGTCGTGCTCAAAAAATGGTTGCACAAATGGATTTAGAAGGTTTTGGTAACTGTACAAATACAGGAGCTTGTGAAATCGAATGTCCAAAAGGAATTTCTTTAGATAACATCGCACGTATGAACCGTGAGTATTTATCTGCAAAAATTGTATCACAAGAATAATAACATTCTGATATATATAGAAAGAGCGACATATTTGTCGCTCTTTTTTTGTTATAATAATTGCATAAAAAAAGGATTTCAATTTCTTGAAATCCTTCCCAATGTCAAATTCTTTCTTCTGAATAAGTCCATTGTAACTTGTTCTTTTTAAATGATTATAAAAAAAGAATTTTTATAAATAGAACAAATATCTATTGTAAATAATAAATGAAATGTACTCATGTCTGATTGATTATTAATTATATGTAAAAATGCAAAAACTATGAGCAAAATCGATTTAAAAAGAACGTCTGGAGAAAAAAGGATTTCAATTTCTTGAAATCCTTCCCGAAATTTTTGATAATGATTTGAATTAATTTTCACCTTATTATGAAAATTCTCTGTCGGCTTAAAAATTTCGTTATTTTGTGGAAAAACAACTATTAATTTTAATGTTCTGTTTCAAAACAACTAAAGTATTTTGAAGTCCTGAACGAATAATTATTAATTCCTTGATGTAAATTAATGACAAAAATCATGTTTTGCAAATTATTTCAGACTAACTTTAAAAGTTTAACACATCAATAAATCTATTGAGAAATAAAAAATCCAGCACATTATGTGCTGGATTTTAAGTTTAAGATTACTAAAATATAGTGTTCTGAGATTATTTAATGTTCTTAAAACTTCTATTGATAAAATTTGTTAACTCTTTACCTTTTAACAAACCTTGTGATAATTTTGCTAAATCTAATGCTTGGTTAATCAACGCATCTTTTTCTTCTTTCGAATCTTTAGCTAAAATCTCTGTTGCTAAATCCGAGTTTGCATTCACAACAACATTATACATTTCAGGGAAATTACCCATTCCAAACATTCCAGCTCCACCAGAAGCCTGCATATCTTTCATACGACGCATAAATTCTGATTGTGTAATGATGAAAGGCGCATCTGTTCCAGATAAATCTTCTAATTGAATTGTATATGATTTGTTGTTGATTGATTCTGTGATTTCTGTTTTCAATTTTTCTTTATCATCATCAGATAATTTAGAAATTTTAACTTCATCCTTTTCAATCAAATTATTGATATGATCTGCATCAACACGAACAAATGTTACATTTTCTTTCGTTGATTCCAATTTCTGAATCAAGTGAGAAGAAATAGGAGAATCTAATAAAACTACTTCATAACTTTTTTCTTTCGCAATTTGTATGTATTGATCTTGTCCATCAACATCAGAAGCATAAAGAATAACTAATTTTCCGTCTTTGTTGGTTTGATTATCTTTGATTGCAGTATTCAATTCGTCCCAAGTAAGATATTTACCATCGACTGTTGGATACAATGCAAATTTGTCAGACTTTTCGAAGAATTTATCTTCCGAAATCATTCCATATTCAATGACAACTTTAATATCGTTCCACTTTTGCTCATAATCTTCTCGATTTTGATTCATTAATGAAGACATTTTATCCGCCACTTTTTTCGTGATGTGCGCCGAAATTTTCTTCACTGCTCCATCAGCTTGTAAGTACGAACGAGAAACGTTCAATGGAATATCTGGAGAATCAATCACACCACGCAATAACATCAAGAAATCAGGTACAATTCCTTTCACTTCGTCTGTTACAAACACTTGATTTTGGTACAATTGAATACGATCTTTATCAATATTGATATTGTTTCCTAATTTTGGGAAGAACAAAATTCCAGTCAAATTAAATGGATAATCAACATTTAAATGAATGTGAAATAAAGGTTCTTCAAATTGCATTGGATACAATTCTCTGTAGAAATTTTGATAATCTTCGTCAGACAATTCAGATGGCGCTTTTGTCCAAGCCGGATTTGTATTGTTGATAATATCATCAACTTCGATTTCCTCTGGTTTTGCATCTTCTGCAGCCCCTTCTGGTAATGGAAGTGTTTCTTTTTTCGTTCCAAATTTAATCGGAATTGGCATGAATTTATTGTATTTATTCAATAATTCACGGATTTTCCATTCATCTAAAAACTCTTTCGAATCTTCAGCAATATGTAAAATGATTTCAGTTCCACGCTCAGTTTTATCCGAATTTTCTAATGTAAATTCAGGAGAACCATCACATGTCCAATGAACTGCAGGCTCGTCTTTATATGATTTTGTAATGATTTCTACTTTATCCGCAACCATAAATGCAGAATAAAAACCTAAACCAAAATGTCCGATAATTCCGTCCGCATCTTGGTGTTGATTGATAAATTCTTCCGCTCCAGAGAATGCCACTTGATTGATGTATTTCTCCACTTCATCAGCCGTCATTCCCAAACCTTGGTCAATAATGTGTAAAGTATTATCATCTTTATTGATTTTTACTTCAATTTTTGGATTTCCGTATTCTACTTTTGCATCACCAATACTTGTTAAATGCTTTAATTTTAGGGTTGCGTCAGAAGCATTTGAAATTAATTCACGCAAAAAGATTTCGTGATCGCTGTATAAAAACTTCTTAATTAATGGAAAGATATTCTCTACCGAAACATTAATATTTCCTTTATTCATCGTTATTGTATTTTTATTATTTAATAATTAGTTTTTCTTGTAAATAGTCTAAAGCATGAGATTTATTGACGAATTCTAAATTTCAAAAGATATTCCAAATGAAATTTTTCTGACATTTTGTCGTAAAATACATCTTGCGAACTGCTTATAATTGCTTAATTTTCGTTCAAATTTAGAAAGATGAAATTTGGAAAAGTAGAAAACCAGAATTGGTTGATTTTACACTGCCAAAAACGCCAAAAGAAACGATTGATTTGTTGAATAAAGCTAGTAAATCAGATAATTTTGAAGTATATGTAGGCTGTGCGAAATGGAATAAGAAAGATTTGAAGAATTTTTATCCTCCTAAAACAAAAGATGAATTGAGTTATTATTCAACACAATTTAATAGTATCGAGCTAAATGCGACATATTATCGCTCGCCAAGTAAAGAAAATGTAGAAACTTGGGCAAATAAAACGCCAAAAGATTTTAAATTTTTTCCTAAAATTCCACAAAGTATTAGTCATTATGCTCGATTGCAAAATGTGACAGATAAATTGAATCAATATTTAGATGCAGTTGCATTGTTTGAAGAAAAATTAGGAATGATTTTCTTGCAAATGCACGAAAATTTTGCGCCAAAAGATTTTGAAAAATTAGAAAATTTCATTCAAAATTTTCCGAAAGGTTATCCGTTAGCTGTAGAACTTCGTCATGAAGATTGGTTTTCGAACGAAGAAAATTTTAATCGATTAGTTTCGTTATTAGAAAAGCATAACATTTCAAATATCATTGTTGATGCGGCGGGTAGGAGAGATATGGTGCATATGCGATTGACTTCGAATGAAGCTTTTGTGCGTTTTGTTGGAGCAAATATTCCATCCGATTATGAACGTTTAGATGAATGGATTGAAACAATTAAACTTTGGAAAGCAGAAGGTTTGCAGAAATTGTATTTCTTTATTCATCAAAATTTAGAGTTAGAATCGCCAATGTTAGCCAAATATTTCATCAAAAAATTAAACGATGATTTAGATTTAGACATTCGTGGTCCACAAGATGAATTGACGTTGTTTTAAGTGAAAATTAGCAAAAATAATTCTTTAAACCTCGATTGTTTCAACTAATTTTGCAGAACAAATAAAACAAAAGATTCTTCTCAATTATGAAACAATTTACTTCGGTTAATGATGTAGAAAACATCGACGAATTACTAAAAATAGCCTTAGAAATTAAAGCAAATCCTTTTGCTCAACAAGAGGTTGGTAAAAACAAAACAATTGGTTTAATATTTTTTAATCCAAGTTTACGTACACGTCTAAGCTCTATTAAAGCGGCTTATAATCTTGGAGCAAATGCTTGGGTTTTGAATGCTGGAGCAGATTCTTGGACATTGGAAATGGCTGATGGTGCTGTGATGAACGGAGATACGCAAGAACATATCAAAGAAGCAATTCAGGTAATGAGTGCGTATTGTGATGTTTTAGGCGTTCGTACTTTTCCGAAATTAGTAGATCGTGATGAAGATTATAACGAAATCATGTTCAATAAAGTAAAAGAATTATCTTCTGTTCCTGTTGTCTCTTTGGAAAGTGCAACTTTACATCCATTACAGTCTTTTGCTGATTTAATTACAATTGCAGAAAAAACGGGTTATACGCCTGGGACAAAACCTGAAAAGAAAGTGAAAGTTGTGATGACTTGGGCGCCGCATCCACGTCGTTTGCCACAAGCTGTTCCGAATTCTTTTGCGCAATGGTTTTCTAAAGTAGATTGGGTAGATTTTACAGTTGTACAACCAAAAGGTTTGGAGTTAGATCCAAAATTTACTGATGGAGCAACGATTGCTTATGATCAAGATGAAGCGTTGAAAGATGCTGATTTTGTCTATGCAAAAAACTGGTCTTCTTTTGAAAATTATGGTCAACCGAATGATGGTGATAAGGATTGGGAAGTGACAATGGATAAAATGAATTTGACAAATAACGGAAAATTTATGCATTGTTTACCAGTTCGTCGCAATGTAGTAGTATCTGATGAAGTTTTAGATTCTGATCGTTCTATCGTAATTGATGAAGCAACGAACCGAATTTTCTCAGCTCAAACTGTTTTCCACGAGATTTTGAAGAATAAATAGATAAAAAAACAAGGCTAAAGATTAAATTTTAGCCTTATTTTTTTTCAATCTCATTCAATTATGAAGAAAGAAAATTCTACAAATTCTATTAATGATAAATATTTAGAAAACTTTTGTAACTCTTACAAGGTTTTATCCTTAATCACTGGTAGATGGAAGGTTTCAATAATTTTTACTTTAAAGGAAACTACAAAAAGTTATTCTGATTTGAAATTAGAATTTCCTAATCTTACTGATAGAATTTTGACAAAACAATTGAAAGAATTGCAAATAGATCATTTGATTGAGAATGAAAAAGATAAAACAAAATCAATTTATAAGTTATCTTCAAAAGGAGATAAAGTTTTATCACTATTAGAAAATATCAATAAATTAGATTTATAAAAATTTAAAAATGTACATTTTCTAAAAATTCAATAACCTCTCCATTAGGACTATAAACAAGACTATTACGAACATTAACCGGTTTTTTATCGTTACTTAATAAAAGTTCGTGAACACCTTTACTCAAATCAAAAGCTCCATTTTTTATTGCCTCTTCTCGAGCTTTTTCTGCATCTTTTACCATAAAACAAATATGTAAGATTGAATTTTCAATGTATTCATCATCCGCTTGCCTTTTTCTACCTTGAGTTGGAATTTCAGCATCTTTATCAAATAATTCGATGTAACAATTGATATTTTTATTGTAAATCATTACAGCTTTTTTTAACTTAAAAGAAGGCAATGACCATGAATGAACCTCTTCAAAACCTAAAGAATCATAAAATTTCAATGTTTTTTCAAAGTCATTTACTTTTAAAGAATAATGATGAAAGGCTACTATATTTTCTGCTAAAATCATGTTTAATTTTTCTGTAAAATTAGTATGGTTGACATCTCTTTACAAGAACTTACAAAATTGTTAGTTGGAGTTTTTTAAGAAAATATCATGCAACTAAAGAAGAATATCAATTTCTTCAATCATCCAATCAAAAACAAAAATTTAGGAAAGAATTTTATTGATTGCAATTTTGTATCTTTGAATAAAGATTTACAAATGGCAGATTATATCAGAATTCATCCAGAAAATCCACAAGAAAAAGCGATTGATCAAGTGGTTAAGATTCTACAAAATGGAGGTTTAATTATTTATCCTTCCGACACTGTGTATGGATTAGGATGTGATATTACGAATATCAAAGCGATGGAAAAATTGGCACGATTGAAAGGTGTAAAATTAGAAAAATCTCATTTTTCGATTGTTTGTAACGATCTAAGCCATTTGTCTCAATATACTTTACCAATTGATAATAGTACGTTCAAAATTTTGAAACGCGCTCTACCAGGTCCTTTTACATTTGTTATGAATGCTTCGCGCAATTTACCTGTAGCTTACAAAGGGAAAAAAACCGTTGGTATTCGTGTTCCAGATCATGCTGTTCCGCAAATGATTGTCGAAAAATTAGGAAATCCTATTGCCTCAACTTCTATTTATGATGAAGATGAAATTGTTGAATATACAACAGATCCTGAATTGATTTTTGAGAAATGGGAGAAACTTGTGGATGCTGTGATTGATAGTGGTTATGGAGATAATATTGCGTCTACTGTTGTTGATATGACAGATGGAGTAGAGGTTTTACGTGAAGGTAAAGGTGATATTGAAGATTATTTATAATTTATTTTTAAGAAAAAACTATGAAAATATTACTTTCTCCAGCGAAGATGATGAATTTGGAAACGAGTGCTAAATGGAGAGCAACAACACCTCAATTTTTGGAACATTCGCAAGAAATTATGGATGTTATGAAAGAGATGAGTACAACTGATCTTGAAAAATTAATGAAAATTTCGAAAGACATTGCAGAAATGAATGTGGAGCGTAATCAGGTTTGGAATGTTAAACCTACTACGAAACAAGCTATTCCAGCAGCTTTAGCTTTCAAAGGTGAAGTGTATAGAGGTTTGAATGCAGAAACGTTGAATGATGAAGCATTAGATTATTTCAATAAAAATGCATTTTTGTTATCTGGGCTTTATGGAATGTTGCGTCCTTCGGATAAAGTAATGTTGTATCGCTTGGAAATGGGTTCGAAATTAGATGTTCATGGTTCGAAAAATTTGTATGGTTTTTGGAAAGAAATTTTGACACCTTTTCTAAATTCGAAACTAAAAAAAGGAGAATTTATCTTAAATTTAGCAAGTAATGAATATGCTAAAGTTTTGGATAAAAAATCGTTAAAAGTTCCGATGATTGATGTAGAGTTTCAAGATTACAAAAACGGTGAATTGAAAAAAATCATGATGTATTTTAAACATGCTCGTGGTGCAATGGCGCGTTATTGTGCAGAAAATAAAGTTGAAACTTTGGATCAAGTGAAAGCATTTGACGTGGATGGTTATCGTTTTGATGAGAACCTTTCTGCCGAAGAAATTTTGGTATTTACAAGATAATGACTAAAAAAATAATAACTTGAAGACTACTTTATTAGTAGTCTTTTGTTATTTTTAAATAATATATGAAAGAAAATTTTATCGATAAATTACCCATCAAAATTATTTACTCGTTCCAATCTCTGATTGAAGAATTAGAACGATCTGAATACAATTTTGGAGAGTTTAAAGCTTTTCTAGAATACCTGAAAGCTACTCGACCAGAGTTGATTAATGGTGTTGAAACATTTGAAGATTTTCAGAAAATTATCAAAGATGTTGAGCCTATTATTGAGAAAATTATTCCAAAACCATTTGTAAAATATAATTTAAAAGCGATAACTTTTCCCTTTTCAGATAAATTTATTTTTGCAACGGATCGACTTAAAGAGTTGATTGATAATAATGAATCACGACTAAAATTCAATTTTGAAGATTTAGATTATGATACATTATATAAGTTTTGTTGTTGCTTCATCTTATCAAAATATTATCATAAAAATTTAGATTTTAATTTATCAAATCAGTTGGTGATAGACAATCAAAATGGCTACAGAATTTATCTTGGGACTGATATAAACTATGATTATTTTCGTATTTATCCATCCGAAGATAAATTTAAATTGACTGAAGATGAAATTGAAGAGTTGTTGAATAATTATGAAGATACAGCTTTGTGGATGAGAAAAATTCCAATTGGATCTTGGATTGCAAAAGGGTTTAATCTTGTTTCATTTTTTGATAATACAACTGAAATTGCACTTTCTAACTTAAAATCTAAATTATTATCTTATGGAGAACCTTTTAATATTGTTCGAAATGATATTATTTCTGCATTAAAATCTATTTTTA
Organism: Empedobacter sp. UBA7611; assembly: GCF_002484365.1. Classification (NCBI taxonomy): domain Bacteria; kingdom Pseudomonadati; phylum Bacteroidota; class Flavobacteriia; order Flavobacteriales; family Weeksellaceae; genus Empedobacter; species Empedobacter sp. UBA7611. The sequence continues at coordinate 32,921 of NZ_DLJR01000080.1, read as the reverse complement.
GAATCAATAATTTAGAAGTCGGTTTTTCGGCTTATAATTCGGATAAAAATCAATTGGAAATTAGTCATTTATTACAATTGAATGATAGTTTATTGATTGATAATCATAAAAAAATAAAACTGAATGAAATTTTTTGTGCTGATTTAGAGAACAAAATATCGAAATCAGATTATTATGTTGTTTCTAATATTGACGCTGCTTTGGAGAAGTTTCCGCAAGATAAAATGTTGAGAATGGCAAATGAATCTGGTTTGAAAAGTTTGATTCTTTACCCATTGAAAAACGGAAAATCTCATTTAGGTATTTTAGAAATAGGTTCGAAAGAATCTGGAGTTTTCAATCGAATTAATGCAAACCTTTTGCGCGAAATCACGCCTCTTTTAGAAGAATCTATTTATCGCTATACGGTAGAGTTTGAGAATCAAATCAATGCTTATATACAAACCGAATATACCTCGTTGCATCCAAGTGTAGATTGGAAATTTAGAGAAAAAGCTCGCGAACATATATTGCATCCGGGAAATACAAAACAAAAATTGCAGATCTCTTTTCAAAATGTATATCCAATTTATGGTGAATTGGATGTGAGAAATTCGTCAGTGATTCGAAATCAATGTTTAAAAATGGATTATACTAATCAGATTAATTACTTGATTTTGATTTGTAACGAGTTATATAATCGTACAAAAAAGAATAAATTTTTGGATTATATTGACGATTTGACTGATTTTTTGCAACGAATAGATAATGTAGATAAAATCTATTTCGAAAGCAAATTATTTGATTACATTACGTTGCATATTCATCCTGAAATTCCCAAATATGTAAAGGACAATGAGAAATCAATTATCGAAGAATATCTAAAAAAGTTAGATTCTACAACGGGATTATTTTACGTAGAACGCAAAAAATTTGACCAAACAATTGTAATGACAAATTCACTTTTGTCGAACAAATTAGACACTTTTCAGAAAGATGCTCAAGATGTATTTCCGCATTATTACGAACGTTTCAAGACAGATGGAATTGATTACAATTTGTATGTTGGGCGAAGTATTGCGCCGTTCAAAAAATTCTCCTATCAAAATATTCGAGAAATTAGATATTGGCAACTACAAGCGATGATAGCCTTGGAACAATCTTACAAAGAAATTCAGAAAAAAACACCATTAAAAGTTGAGGTTGCTTCGTTGATTTTTGCAACGAATACCACTTTAGATATTTTGTTCAAATTAGATGAGAAACGTTTTGATGTTAATGGATATAACAATGCAAAATATGAAATAATCAAGAAAAGATTGAGTAAAGCTTTTGTGAAAGGAACAAATGAACGAATCAATTTGCCACACAAAATTTGTATTATTTATACCGAAGATATCCTAAAAGAAGAATACTCAAATTATATCAATTTATTAATTGATAAGAAATTTTTGAAAAAAGATGTTGAATATTTGGAAATTGATGATTTGCAAGGTATAAGTGGTTTGCAAGCAATTAGAGTTTCGATTAATTATAAAAATAAACTCGAAAAATATACAAAAATAGAAGAATAAAGAATGGAAAAAGATGATGTATTGCTTAATATTTCGATAGATAGTACTGTCGAAAATATTTGGAAAGTTTTGACTGATGAACAAGCGTTTAATGAATGTTTTGAAAACATAAAAATGACTTGTAACGATTGGAAAGTAGGAGAGAAGATAAAGTTTGTATCACAAAAAAATAATGAAACGTTGATAGATGAAGCCTTGATTACATCAATTATGGAGAATGAACGTTTGCGATATAATTATAAAAAACAAAATACAGACCATGAGATTGAAGTAATTTTTAACTTGAAAGTTTCGGGTAATTTTACTTATCTATCAATTGAAGGAAAAGATTTTGCGGATGATTTTGAACGCTCACATTCAGAAAATGCGTGGATAAATATGATGCAAGCAATCAAGAAATATGTACAAAAAAAATAACCTTCAAATTTTTGAAGGTTATTTTTTTATATGTTAAAATCCGAAATTCAATCCAAAAACGATTCGCCCTGGATCTTCACCTTTAAAGTATGAAACTGTTGCGGTAATAGATTGTGCTCCGTTTATCCAAAGTCCGCCACCCATAGATGAATGCCATTTATTTGAGTCTTCTCCGTTTAACCAAACTCGTCCATAATCAGCTCCAACAAAAACGCCTAATCGCAATGGAACAACGGCTTTGAAACGTAAAGCATCAAATCGTAAATCAGATGTTTGTAAGAAAACTTTGTCTCCAGCAAAACGACCTAATCGATAACCACGTAAATCTTGATCTCCACCTAAATTAGCCATTTGGTAGAATTCCATAAAATTACCCCAAACTGCTTTACCTTTTAGCATAGAAGCAACTGTTAATCTTCCATTTGCAGAAATTTTGTGCGTAAAACCTAAATTAAGTTCTGTGTAAAAATGATTACGTTCAAAATCTGTCAAGTTAGAAATCCACTTTGCATTAGCTAAAAATGTCATACCTAATTTTGGCAATGATTCGTTATCGTAATTTTTGAACAAATATTTGGCTCCAATTTCTCCGAAATGTTGTCCTTTGAAAACGTCTCTATTAATTGATGGTAAATCTTCGACGATACGATCTTTATTCTCTTCAATCTTTTTGTAACTATAAATCGCAGAAAAATCTAAACGACCATTGTTATTCATAATCTTGAAAATAGATGGTCCAATACTATAACTTTCTAATCGAACACGGTTATAATCCATTCCAATTTCTTCTTGATTATTCACGGTTTCGTTTCCTAAACCAAAGAAATTTGTACTATAAGTTGGACTCGTGTAAGCTGCATTAAGATCTAAATTCCATTTACCCAACGCTTTTGTAAACGTTCCTTTGTATTTTGCATCCCAACCGCCTGTTGCAAAATAATAACTTAATTGCAAATTGTGGCGTTGCGAATATGGTTTACGATCAAAACCGTTGACAGTGTAGGTTGGCGATAAACCAATTTTTATTCCGTCATCAGGATTGTAGCCAATATTAGGTAACATAGTAAAGAAATTATACATCGGTTGCTTGTAATCGTATGTATTAACTTCGTAATCGTTGACAAAATTTTTCGATGTTAAAAAGGTAGATTCAGATGCATCGCTTCCGTTAGCGTAATCATATACTTTTACTTTTGCAGAACGCTTTACTTCGTATATATCGTCATCTATTCCACCAATAATACGAACTAAAATAGCGTTATTTGGCTTTCCTTCAACCTTGAATTTATCTTTTCCGTTTAATCCATATAAACGAATTTCTTTCGTTTCTTTTTTATCAAAATCTTCATCAAGAATTAAAGTTCGATTTTGTCCTGAATAGATTTTTACATTTGTTTTTCCTTTTGGTAAACGAGTTATCACAAAATCTTCATCTTCGTCTGTTCCTTTCAGAATGACTAATTTGCGAAGAACTTTATTATATTCTTCAGCAAATTTTTCTAATTTAGATTTTCGAGCAATAAGATTATTAATGACTTCTTGATCATATTCTTGTTTTGTTTCTTCAGGAATTAATTCAAATGATTGTTTGATATAATCATCACTCAAATTATCTTGAATATATTTTGCTTCTTTTTTCCATAAATCAAGATCGGATGATTCTAAAATGGCTAAATCCAATGGATAAGGTTCTCTGTTGAACCATTTTACATTTTTGATATCATCTTTGTAATCTTGCATATGTCTAAGCGGAGGAATTTTCATAATCAAATGAAAGAAAAGTCCGTCATAACGTGGAAATGCTTGATCTCTATCACGTGGAATTGGTTTATAAATAGTTTGTTTATTTTCTTTGTAAACGCCCCAACGCCATTGGTCAGAATGTCGATCCCAATCTCCAACTAACATATCAAAAAGTCGTGCACGAATATAGGCTTGCTTATCCACGACAACATCTTTGTTTTTGTGAATCGCAGCCAACATATCATCTGTGCTAACAATATCTTTTGGTTTTCCGAAAACACCGTCTTGATATCCGGACATTGGTCGTTCTTCTATCATGTATAATTCATCACCAAAATTTTCATTATATGCTTTCAAGGCTTCTTGTTTTGGAACATAATATAATTTTGGCGTAGAATGCATAATATTGATCGGTTTCATCAAATTAGCAACTGTTAATGGATAATATGGATGATTGGTTGTATAGAAATCCATCAAAAATTTCTCTGTGAACGAATCTTCAAATTCATCTGCAACATATTTATTTTTAAACGCTACTTGCTGAATAAATTGCGTGGCACTTTTCTTCACCGAGCGCATATTGTATTCTTCACCTTTTGCATTTGCCAATCGTAAACTTTGCGTTTGATGTCCACCACCCATTCTAACAGGGGTTAAACCTCCATTTAGTTGACTTAAATTAACAGTATTAGCAGTAATTGTTTGTCCATATGTTCGACGATAATGACGACCAAAAAAGAATTTATACGGATCAGATTTACGTGTAACGTCTAATGGATATACACTTGTTTCTTTCGTTTTTGGCATTTTTTTATCATCATAAACTTGTGCCAAATATTCCTTTTTCTTTTCTGTAATTTGTTTTGTTAATAATAATTCGATTCCATCGTCTTTAAAACCATAGAAATTAGCTTTAGAAGCGCCATTATCATATAAATCTAGTACAACAAAACCATTATCTCCGTAAGAAAAATCGTTTTTACCAACCGCTTTTGCAGATTCTTTTTTAGAACCAGAACCGCTGATAATTTGTTTGACATTGTTTTGTTGAATATATTGCAAGTTGTGATCGTGTCCAGAAACAACAATTACATTATTTCTATTTTCGATAAGTGTTGCAATACGAGAAGCCATTTCTCTGTATTTGAAATTATTAACATCTTGAGGACTAAGACCTGTTGTACTTCTTAATAAATTAATAAAAGATCCGATTACAGGTAATGGAACTTTGAAATTATCTCCTAATGGATAAAACTGTTTTTTGAAATCAAATTGTCCACCATGTGTTCCGTTCGAATATAACGGATGATGCATCGTGATAACAGTTGTTCTGTTTTGATATTTGTTCAATTGCGATTCTAGTTCTTCGAAGAAAGCTTCGCGCGATTTGATATCACATTTTTCATTCAGACCAGGATGTTTGTCCCAATCTTGCAAATACCATTCAGAATCTATCGCAATAATTCCGATGCTATCATTTACATTTATTTTATCAATTGGACACGCATCTTTTGGTAAAAATGATTTTTTATTACCCAATTGTTTTTTGACTAATTTTTCTTGTTCTTTTAATCCTTTTACACCATTTCGCCAATCATGATTTCCTGGAATAAAAAGGGTTTTTCCTTTAAATTCTTTCGCTAAATCAATCTGAAATTGAAGCTTCTCTCTACTTGTTGTATATTCAGCTTTTGTAGAATCCGTTACAATTCCATTTTCGTAAACATTATCACCTAAAAAGAAAAGATAAGAAGAAGAGTCAGCTTTCGCTAATTGATTCTTTAAAATTTCTAAATTTTGTTTATTTTTTGGTTGATCAAGATCTCCTGCATCGCCAATTAAATAGATAGATTGAATTTTATTTCCTTCTACATTTTGTACTTTTTCTGTCTTAATGTTTTTCCCATATTGAGGATGTTGCGTAGCGCAAGATATCATATAAAGGCAAGAACCTACTAAAGCCAAAAAAGGATAATTCAATTTTTTGTTGTTTAGTGTTGGTAATAATTTCATACATTTAAGCGTTAAAAACTTGTGATGAACCAATTGTTATTAAATATAGAAAACTATGTTTTCAATCTGTTCAAAGATAATCTTTCTTTAGATTTTACGTATCATAATTTTATGCATACTGTAAAAGTTGTAGAAGCTATAAAAACTTTGAGCGCGGAGGAACAAATCTCTACAGATTTACAAGAAAAATTATTAATTGCTGGTTGGTTTCATGATACGGGATATACAAAAACCGTGCAAGGTCATGAAAAAGAAAGTGTAAATATTGCAAAACAGTATTTGAACGAGCATAATTTCGACGAAAATTACATCAACGAAGTCCAAGATTATATTTTAATCACAACATTAAATAGTGTTCCGAAAAATATAGGTGAAGCAATTGTAAAAGATGCAGATAACTATCATTTAGGACAAACCGAATATCCTAAGATTTCTGAGTTGTTACGTGATGAAATTGCCAAAATTTGTCACAAAGAATTTTCGGACTACGAATGGCATTTAGAAAATAGAAATTTCTTTCTAAATGTTCATCATTTTTATACAGATGCCGCAAAAAAACATTGGCAAAAAGGAAAAGAAGAAAACTTAATTTATACACAAAACAAAATCAAAGAGATAGAGTTGATTGGTGATATTCCTAATAAGTATGAAATTAAGAAAAAGAAAAACGATAAAATTCAGCAACCAGAACGTGGAGTTGATACACTTTTTCGTGTGACGTTAAATAATCATACTCGTTTAAGCGATATTGCGGATAGTAAAGCCAATATCTTATTGTCTGTAAATGCTATCGTGATTTCGATTGCACTTTCTACTTTGGTTCCAAAATTAGGAAGTCCAAAGAATGAATATTTACTTTTACCTTCAATTGTAATGCTTTTATCAAGCGTTGTTTCAATTATTTTTGCAATTTTAGCAACTAAACCAAATGTAACGTACGAAAGTTTTAACGAAGAAGATGTAAAAAACAAAAAAGTGAATTTACTTTTCTTCGGAAATTTTTATCAAATGTCGCTTGATGCCTACGAAGAAGCGATGCAAGAACTTATGAAAGACCGCGATTATGTATATACTTCTTTGACAAGAGATTTGTATTATTTAGGAAAAGTTTTGGAAAGAAAATATCGTTTGTTAAGCATCACGTACACAATTTTTATGATCGGAACAGTTTTATCCGTGCTAACGTTTGCTTACGCGATGATCACAAATGTTGCTTAATTATTTCTTTACTTTTTCGAAATCGAACGCAATTTTACTTGATTCATCATTACTAATCTCAGCTTTTAACTGATTTCCAACTTTCCAATATTTGATAAGTTTAGGAAAATCATTCTTGTGATTTTCTAATGTAAACGAAATTTTATCAGAATTGATAAATTCAAATTCAGTTGTCACATTTTTAGTTTTGTCCAAATTAACTTTCAATATCCATTTATCATCAATCTTTGTGATAGTAAGATGTTCCTGCGAAATTGTATCATTATTTTTGATTGTAAACCCGCAACCTAAAAAAGTGTTTTTATCAACTTTTTTCCAGTTTTCATACGTTTTTCGATCCGATTTTTCATTTGTTCTAATCCATTCTCCAACCAAAAAATCAAAACTTGGTTTATCAGCAGAAGTTTTAGTTGATTCGCAAGAATTCAGCGAAAAAATAAATAAAATTAGAAAAGTAAATTGTTTCATATTGGTGTGTTTCAGTTTTATTTCGCGTGCCTATCAACTTCAAAAATTCCAAAAACATTGTTATCTGTATCCAAAAAATAACCTTGCCAACACATTCCAGGAATTGCAAATTTTGGCATAGCTATTATTCCTCCGTTTTCCAGGATTTTTTGAGCAGTTTTATCAAAATTTTCTACTTCCATGGTACATGTAAAAGCATTTGTACCACAATTTAGAGGAGGTGTTTCGGCAGGGCGCTTAAACATTCCTCCCTCCATTCCAGATGTATTGATACGATAATATTCGAGCGGTAAACCTTCTTGTTTTAAAAAACTCCATCCGAAAACATTTTCATAAAATGTCATGCATTTCTGTGGATCATTTGCTTGAATTTCAAAATATACAATGCTATTCATCTGTGGTAAATTTTCTATAATTGAATTTAAATTTAGTGAAAATTTATTCAGAAAATCATTATTCAATCAAATATTAGAATAAATCTTTTGAGAATGATTATTTTTATACTTTAAAAGAAATAAGATGAAAATTGAATTAAATAGAGTAAATCAGGCTTCTCACTATGAAGCGACAGCACCAAGTTCTTCAGTAAAAGTAAATATTGATGGACCAGAATCTATTGGAGGAGAAGGAAAAGGAGTTCGCCCGATGGAGTTAGTTTTGATTGCTTTGGGAAGTTGTAGTGTTTTTGATTTGAATGAGATTTTGAAGAAACAACGCCAAGAAATTGAAGATATTAAAGTTGAAGTTGAAGGTCAACGTAGAGATGAAATTCCAAATATTTTCACGAATATTCACATCAAATTTTTCTTAAAAGGAAATATTGATTTAGATAAAGCAAATAAAGCTGCTGAATTAGCGGTTAAGAAGTATTGTAGTGTACATGATATGCTTGCAAATGGCGGGATTGATATCACCTACGAGATAAATGTGAATTAAATTGATAACAAAAAAAAGGTCTTTCGTTCGAAAGACCTTTTTTTAATACATACATTTTCAATTAAGCTTCAACAATAGTTAAAGCTTCTTGAAAGATACTAACTTGCGCTAATACTTTATTTTTTAATTCTTCATTTACAATTTCGTTATTTTGGAAATTATCGTTGAAAGATGGGAAAGTTGTGCTTGCTACAATTTCTCCGCTTGCAAACATTCCAAAATATTTTGTTGCAACTTCCATTACATTTCCTCCACCATAAGCACCTGGAGATGTACTTAATAACAACAATTTTTTATCTTTCAAATATGGCATTTCGATACGAGAAACCCAATCCAAAATATTTTTTAATGCAACAGAAAAGTTTCCATTATGTTCTGCCAAAGAAATTACAACACCTTCTGCATCTTTGATTTTATTGTAAAAATCCTGCGCTTCTTGTGGAAATCCATTTTCTAATTGACGGTCAATAGAGTAGATAGGCATCTCGAAATCATTGATGTCAACTAAATCGATTTCTGCATTTTCGATTTGATTTAATGTATAATTTAATAATTCTTTATTGATTGATTTTTTGCTGTTACTACCAGCGAAAGCTAAAATTTTCATATTCTTATTGAGTATTTTCATTTTTGATGAAGCAAAGTTATTGCAAGCAACCATAAATTTTATTGACCTATGTTAGGAAAAGATAAAAACTTATATTTTTTTTCTAAATTCATCAATTTTAAGAATCAATTCTCTGTTTAATTCTTCATTAGTGATTTTACCTTCTGCAAAATTTTCGTTGAATTTAGGCAAAGAGAAATCGACTAAAATGTCACCTCCTAATTTTGTAATTAATTTAGAACCTATTTCTAAAGAGTTTTTTGCTCCATAACCACCAGGAGATGTACTCATAACGAAGACCTTTTTTCCTTCAAGAAATTTATAATTAATTCTTGAGCACCAATCCATATAGCTTTTAAAAACTGCTGTAATGCAAGCATTATGTTCTGCTAATGAAATAAGCAAAATATCAGAATCAACAAGTTTTTGATAAAATCGTTTTACTTCATCAGAAAAACCTTGTTCTTTTTCTATATCAATATCAAAAGTAGGGATATCAAAGTCATCTAAATCTAAAATCTCAATTTGATCTTTGTTTAATAAAGAAGAAGCATAAGTTACGAGTTGTTTATTGATAGAAGTAGAGCTGTTACTTCCGGCAAAAGCTTTAATAATCATAGTTTTTATCTTAAGTTATTGTTTTTTTGTGTGTAATAATTGCGCATATTCTGTTGGTCGAATTCCTGAAACTTTCTGAAAAATATTACTGAAAGATGACAACGAATTATAACCAACTAACATTGCGATTTCGTACATATTGTATTTATTTTCAGCAATCAATTCCAATGATTTTGTGATACGTAATGCGCGTAAAAATCGAACATAATTAATTCCCATATTATCTTTGAATTTTCGAGATAATGTTCGCGTGCTCAAACCAAATTGTTGCGCAACTTCATCTATTGTATAGTTTTTCTCGATATTTTTCATCAGAAATCGAGCAATATCAATCAGTTTCTGATCTTTTGGAAATGGATGCTGAATAAAAGCAGGTAATTTGTTCGATTCCATTTCGGGTAGAATAGATCGTATGGCTTTTACAAAATCATATTTTGCAGGATCTTTTTCCGAAATTGATCCACTCCAATTTTTGGTGTACAAAATCATTTCCCTTAACAACTCATTCGTGTAATAAATATTTGTAATCGAATAAAAATCGTTTTCTTCTTTTTCGGTCTTGAAATAAAAGTTATACAAATCGCCTGTTTTACTATTCGTTAAGATAGAATGTGGCGTATTTGCAGGAATCCACATAAAACAACGCGCAGGCAAATACCAATGTTTGTCGTTTACAAAAACATGTACAATTCCGCCTTCTGCATATAATAATTGTGCTTTTTTGTGTTCATGTACGCGCGTTCCTATCGTATCTAAATGTGCATGTTGTATGTAAAAATGGACTTTAGATTTGTCAACTTCGTTAAAAAAAAACTGATCAAACAACATTGTTTTATACTTTTATAAAGTGAAATATTTTTGCTTTTGCAAATTACTTTATTTTGGCGTAAATGAGCAAATTATTTTCTTTTTTTATCAAGAGGGTAAACATGTTTTCAATGTAACTTTGCATCACTAAAAATCAATAACAGACTTATAAATAATACAAAATGATATTTAAATTCGTTAAATATCAGTTGCTTACATTGTTGTTAATGCTGAGTGGGTTGAGTTATGCTCAAAATGAAATAGACTATAACCAACTGAAATTAAGCAAAGCAATTGAAATTGGACTTCAAAATAATAAAAAATTACAAATTAGCGCTTTAAAAACTAATATTGCTGAATTAAAAGAGAAAGATCTTAAAAACGAAAAATTACCAGATGTAGACTTTCACACTGGTTTTAATGTTTTGAGTAATTTACGCCAATTCGAAGACGGTGTTCTAAAACCTTCTACAAAATATGCTGTTCCTCGAGTGAAATACGATTTTACACTTTCGGCAGAAATTCCAATTTATTTAGGTGGTAAATTAAAAAATGATGAGAAAAAATCTGAAATAGAAACTAATATTTCGAAACTGCAAGTTCGAAAAGATGAACGAGAATTGAGAATGCAAATCATCACAGCTTATTTACAAGCGTTGCATTTGCAAGAACAACAAAAGTTAATTTCAGATAAAATGAGAGAAGATTCGGTTGTGATTAAACAAACAGAATCCTTGAAAAAAAATGGTTTGGTAACCTACAACGAAGTCTTGAGAACAGAATTGCAATTGTCAAATCATAAAATGTCTTTTACAGAATTGGCGAATGAAATTTCGATTATTGAACATCAAATCAAAACAATTTTAGCCTTACCAGAAAATCAAGAAATGCATATTGACACCAATGATTTGTTTACAAATGAAGAGCATTTGGGTTTGGTTGATGAAATGATTTTGGAAGCAATGGATCAAAGTGAAAGTTTGAAAATTGCGAAAGATGATTTGAATTTGAAAGAAATTGATAAGAAAATTACCAAAGCCAATACATTACCAAAAATAACTGCTGGTGCTGAATATGGATATAATTATCCAAACTTTATGTTTTTTCCTCCAGAAGAATATTTGTACAGATTCGGTTCTGTTGGGGTAAATGTTTCGATTCCGTTGAGTAATTTTTTCAAAAATAAACAAAAAATGCAAATCGCAGATCGTAACATTTCAATTGCAAAATTAGAAATAGAAGAGAAAGAAGAACAAATTCGACACGATGTTTTTGCAGCGAATAAACGATTAGAAGAATCGATCGATAAAATAAAAATTGCGGAAGAAGCAATTGGTCAAGCTAAAGAAAATTATCGAATTGTTCGAACAAAATATGTCAACAAATTGAGTTTGATTACAGAACTTATCGATGCAGATAACGCTTATTTAGAGGCTCAATCGAATTTGATTTCATTGCAGATCAACAAACAATTAAAATACTATCAATTACAATACGTTTTAGGAAACTTATAAAAATGGGAAAACAACAGACAAAAGGAGAAAAACGAATGAATAGAACGCTTTCGGCGATTGCTTGGATTTTTATTATCATAGGAATCACTGCAGTGGCTTGGTTTTATTTCTTTTCGAGTTCACATGTCAATACAAATGATGCGCAAGTGCGACAATATATTACACCAGTTTCGAGTAAAGTTTCTGGTTTTATCAAAAAAGTAAATTTCGAAGAAAATCAATTTGTGCACAAAGGTGATACGCTTGTTGTGATTGACAATAGAGAGTTTCAGAATCAGATTGATATTGCCGAAGCAAATTTAGAATCGACTTCGCAATCTGTTTTAACCTACGAAAAAGCGGTAGATACAAAATCAAGTGATGTTAATATTGTTAATGCAAATATAGAAGCTGCTAAAATAGAGGTTTGGAGAACGGAAAAAGATTATAATCGTTTCAAAAATTTAGTACAAGAAGATGCTGCAACTGTGCAACAATTTGAAGAAGTTGAAGCAAAATATAAACAAGCAAAAGCAAGTTTGAGTGCTTTGGAACAACAACGTAATGCAGTAAATGTTAGTGCGTCTGCTGAACAAACAAAAGTTGCGCCTGCAAAAACTCAAATTTTACAACGAAAAGCCCAATTGAATGATGCCAAACTTACTCTCTCATATACCTATGTTGTGGCGCCTTATGATGGTTGGGTTGGAACAAAAAATATTCAAGAAGGTCAGTTAATAAAAGAAGGACAAGCCTTAGTACAAGTGGTTTCGAAAGAGAAATGGATTGTTGCGAATTTTAAAGAAACGCAAATTGGAGAAATCGATTTGGATCAACCTGTTATTATAAAAGCTGATGCTTACAAAAACATTGAGTTTGAAGGAAAAATTGAATCACTTTCGCCAGCTTCTGGGTCTGAGTTTGCTTTGATAAAACCTGATAATGCAACAGGGAACTTCGTGAAAATTGAACAACGTTTTCCTGTAAAAATAATTCTGAAAGAGTCTAAAAATAACGAAAAATTACGTACCGGAATGAATGTAAATGTTTCCGCAGAAAAAGTAAATTAAATAAATGTCACAACAAAATTCAATATTCAATAAATGGGTTCCGCAAAAATTGGTTGTGCCAATTTTTATCCTTGCGCTATTTCCTCACTTGATGATTTTGACGATATTCAACATGAATAGTACGTTTACAGCATCATTTTTGGATTTGGAGGTCGATGATTTGCAGTTCCTTTTTTCGATGGCGTATGCCACTATTGTTTGTGGCTTATTTATTCACGTTCGATTTTTTCACTTTTTCAATATCAGAAGTTATTTGCTAACAATGACCATGCTCAACATTTTGGTATTGTTTGGAATGACATTGACGACAAATACAGAATTGATTTTGATTCTGCGTTTCATTCAAGGACCTTTATCGCTTTTCGAAGGTTGTATTTTGTTACCAATCATTATGTCGAATATTAAAAGTGAACATTCAAAATTGATTGCTTATTCGTTTTTGTACGGCGTAATGTTAACAGGAGATAAATTCACGACTTCTATTGTGAAGTTTGCGATTGAGAATTATAACCACAATATGATGGTGTATACGATTATGAGTTTTCATGTTGTTGCATTAATTATTTATGTATTTTTCTTTAATCACAACAGAATGTTTCCTAAAAAACCATTGTATCAATTAAATTTAGGAGGAATTTTTTTGATGATTATTTCCCTAATTTCTGGTGCATTTTTCTTGATTTACGGAAAAAAATATTATTGGTTCGAATCGCCAATTATTATCATAGCATTTGCATCAACACTCGTTTTTAGTGGTTTATTTTTATTGCATCAAAAAACAGCCAAACGACCTTTGTTCCATTTTGAGATTTTCAAATCAGAACGTGTCATTTTAGGAATATTAATGTTTTTTGTTTTCTATACTCTGCGTGCTGGGATGAGCAATATTTACCAAGTTATGTCGACAGTTTGGAAATGGCAATGGGAATATGTGTTGCAGATTCAATATTTTAATGTGGCAGGTTCTATCATTGGTGTTGTATTTTCATTTTTTATGGTTAAGAATAAAGTTGATTTCAGAAAAATATTTTTTCTTGGATTTGTACTTTTAGCCATGAGCATGTTGTGGTTTAGTTATTTGTTTTATCCAGACGCAAAAGTCGAGGCAATAGCGCCAACATTGATGTTAGAAGGAATTGCACAAGGTGTTATTTTTACGCCATTGGTGTTGTATATTACAGGTTCTGTACATCCTTCTATTACTGGTAGTGCGGCACAAGCAGGTACGGCGATTCGTTTTTGGACTACAACAATTGGTTTTTCGTTAATGCAAAATGCAATTTTATATTTGACGACTAAACATCAATTTTTGATGACCAAAAATTTAGACAAAACGAGTCCGATTTTCCAACAACAATGGAATAGTTTGTTCAATAAAAATATTGCGAGTCATCTTCCAAACGAAGCAGAAAGTATTACTGCTGCAGCTTTAAAAGCAAAATTGTATAACCAAGCTTTGTTGGTTAGTAATATAGAGATTTTCCGAACATTGTTTGTTGTGGGAATTATCGCTGCGATTTTTGTAATTCTTTATCAACCGATAAAAAATAGACTTTTACATCCTTAAAATAAGTTTTATAAATTATTTTTTATTTAATTGACGTATTTGATTTAATAGAATCAAGTACGTTTTTTTTATGACAAATTTTAAAAATGAATGTTTTATCAAAATTATCTTGTAAAAAGGAGGTGTTTTAAAGTTTTTTAAATTTGAAAATGGCGTAAATGAACAAATTATATTCTCAAATAATCAACTTGTTTTTCTGAGACAGCACTTACTTTTGCCATCAAAATAAATCAAACGAAAAATGATTAATGTTATAGAAAATATTAATTGTATTTTATTGATTTTAAATTTGTTATAGTTTTATAAAAATGAATCATCGTATTTTAACGATTTATTATTCAGAATCACATTTTAGCCTTTTGACTTTTCTCAGGCAGCTTCCTTTTTTTACTTTTTAGGTAAGATAATCACGAAATCAATAAAATATTTTTAATTAGACAAACTTTCGAATGAATGTTTTGAACTTGATTGTAAAATTGAATAAATAACTCAATGCACAATCAACATCCCATTTTCAAGAAATGGATACCAGAAAAATTGGTGCTTCCAATTCTCATTGCCGCGTTGATTCCGCATGTGATGATTCTCTCACTTTTCAATATGAATAGTACGTTTACAGCTTCATTTCTAGATGTTGATGTAGACGATTTACAATTCATTTTTTCTTTGGCTTACGCAACAATTGTATGTGGGCTTTTTATTAACGAACGGCTTTTTCAGTTCTTTAATATTCGTTCCTATTTATTGTTTATGACGATTATCAATATTGTATTAATGTTACTGATTTCGTTGACAACAAATACGCAATTGATTTATCTGCTTCGTGTGATACAAGGAACAACATCTTATCTCGAAGGTTGTATTATAGTTCCGCTAATTATGTCGCGTATAAAAGGCGAATATGGACGATTATTAGGAAATACGTTTTTGTATGGATTTATGATGACGGCTGATAAATACACGACTTCTATTGTGAAATTTGCCATCGAAAATTACAATTTCAATATGGTGATTTATACGATCATCTTTTTTCATGTTTTATCATTATTGATTTACGTATTTCTTTTTAGTCATGGTAGATTGTATCCCAAAAAACCTTTGTATCAGTTGAATTTGGCTGGTTATTTTTTGATGATGTTGTCATTAATAGCAGGAGCTTTTTTATTGATTTATGGTAAAAGATATTATTGGTTCGAATCGCTTTATATCGTTATTGCGTTTGCTGCAATGCTTATTTTTTCGGGCTTATTTATTTTGCAACAATTAACATCTAAAAAACCGATTTTCCATTTCGAGATTCTTCGCTCCGAAAGAGTTATTGTAGGGATGTTGTTGTTTTTTACATTTTATATTTTCAAATCGAGTATGAGTAACATTTATCAAGTGATGAATGTTGTTTGGAAATGGCATTGGGAGTTTGTTTTGCAAATACAATATTATAATTGTGCCGGAATTTACATAGGAGCATTGTTTGCTTATTACATCATCACACAATTTCAAACGCAATATAAGTATGTGTTTTTTGGAGGTTTTTTTTGTTTAACGTTTGCTATGTTGTGGTTTAGTTACATTTTGGTTCCAGATACTCGTCCGAATGCAGTTATTCCGCCATTATTGATGGAAGGAATGGGACAAGGAATGTTGTTTGCGCCAATTTTGCAATATATGGTATGTTCTATACACGCTAATTTTTCTATGAATACTATGCAAGCAGCAGTCGCAATGCGTTATTGGTCGTCGACAATTAGTTTTTCGATTATGCAAAATGCAATTCTTTTCTTGACGACTAAACATCAATTTTTGATGACGAAAAATCTAGATATTACCAATACAATTTTTCAAGAACAATGGAATAACTTATTCAATAAACACAATACAACTCATTTAGTAAATGAATCGATCAGTTTGACAGCGACCAATCTAAAATCTCAATTGTATAACCAAGCTTTGTTGATTGCAGATATTCAAATTTTTAGAACATTATTTTATTTTGGAATTGTAATGATGGTTTTTATTATGATTTATAATCCAATCAAAGGAATTTTACATCTTAGGAAAAAGAGAAAAGAGAGTCATTGAATTTAGTTATATCTTTGAAAGATATACTTTTATTTATGTACTATCCTTTTGATATATTAGAATCTTTTGATCAGATTTTGAAATTAGAAGTTGTTGGCTATGATGAACCAAACAGTGGAAGAGAGTTGTTAATTCCTAAAATAACAATTGAAGGAGTAGATATTACTGAACGATTTAAAGAGGTGAATGGAGGTTCGAATAGAATAATAATGAATGTGAATTTTGAATTTTCTCATTCTTTTTTACCAGTTGTTTTTATTCCTTATGAAAGAAATTTTATTCTATATTACTATAAGGATGATATTATATCTATTATTAATCATCATTCAAATTTTAATCATAATTGGTTTGTAATGAATTTTTTTTCTAACAATTTTTTTGTATTTATATCGAGAAGAAATTTGATTTTTAAAAATTTAATAAACAATACATATTATAAAATTCATGCTAAAGAAAACGAGTTGTTTAAAAGTGTGAATATTGATAAAGATGATTTGTTTATTTTAGAAAAGTCTATTGTTGAAATAAATGATTACAGAATAAATTATTTAGAAACTTTATTTGAAGTAATTAATATAAACGAAGTAGAATTTAAGTGACGAAAAAATTAATCTATTGATTCGCTTTTTTTCTGGTATTGATTTCTGCATTTATTTTCGCTAAACCTGTTATAAGAGGAATAAAAGTTACAGAACATGATAATAAAATAACGAATGTTACATTGATATCATATTTGTTTGTCATCTTCAGAATTAATAAAACGATTGCAATGAGTAATAAAGGAATTTGAATGCTAAGATTTAGTTTGTTAACTTTTTTTCTTTTATCATTTAATTCTTCTAATGTTAATTCGCTCAAAGGTTTTTCTTTGTTCATCTTAATTGTTTTATTAAAGATAGTAAAATCAAATTAAAAAATAGATTCAACAAAAAAGCTAACCAATTCGGTTAGCTTTTTTCATTATTTATCTTTTACTATTGGTCTGATTAAACCTTCTTGTGCAACGCTACAAATTAGTTCACCAGAACGATTGAATAAATTTCCTCGTGTAAAACCTCTTGTGTCATTTGCACTTGGAGATTCAACATTAACTAATATCCAATCATGCAAATTTGGTTCTCTATGGAACCAAATTGAATGATCTAAACTTGCCATTTGCGTATTTCCAAAATGAGCTTTAGAGGCATGTGGTTTTATCGCTGTTGATAACAAATTGTAATCAGAGCTATACGCAATTAATTGCTGAATAATAGGTAAAGGTAAATCCTTTGGAACATCATTAAAAGTTAACCAAACATTACTAAAATTTGGATAATCTTTTTTCTCAAATGGATTGACAAATTCAACAGGTTTAAAATCTAAGGGACGCTCTGCTAAGACAAATCGCATTATTGATTTTGGTAAAACCGAACCAAATTGTTCTGCGACATCGTTCCAACTCATTAATTCTTCAGGAGGCGTTACAACAGGCATTTCCTCTTGGTGTTCGTAACCTTCTTGCTTCAACTGAAAAGAACAAGCCATTACAAAAATAGGCACACTGTCTTGTTTTGCTGTAACAACACGCGTACTAAAACTTCCTCCATCACGAAGATTTGCTACTTCAAAATAGATAGGTTTTTCTAAATGTCCAGGTAAAATAAAGTAGGAGTGAAGGGAATGACAAAAACGATCTGCAGGAACAGTTTGATACGCCGCGTGCAAAGCTTGACTTACAACTTGTCCTCCAAAAACATTTGGACTTCCCATAAAAGAACTTTTCCCTTCGAATAAATTTTCTTCTAGTTTTTTGAGAGAAATTAATTCGATGAGTTCTTGAGTAGTTTTCATTATTAAGTTTAAAATTTCAAATTATTTAATTTCTGCACATTTTGTTCTAATGCACATTTATATTCATTTTTCATTCGATTGATTAATTCTTCGGTAGAAATAATATCATGAATTCCAGAAACTCCGTGTCCAGCAGACCAAATGTCTTTCCATGCTTTATGTCCATCGCCTCCAATTAATTTCGAAAAATCTTCTTCTTTCTTTTCGTCTAAATCAATTCCAGAATGAATAATACTTGGTTTCAAGAAATTTGCATTTACACCAGAAATTCCATCTGTATAAATCACATCTTCGAAAGTAGAATCGACTAACATTGTTTTATAATCTTGATTCGCAGAGGCTTCTTTTGTCGCGATAAAACGAGTTCCGATGTATGCAAAATCAGCACCCATATTTTCAGCTGCTAAGATATCATTTCCGTTGTTCATCGCTCCTGCTAAAATTAAACAACCATCATAAAAAGTACGAATGTCATCAATCAAAGCAAAAGGATTAGCCGTACCAGCATGTCCACCAGCACCAGAAGCTACAGCAATAATTCCATCTACACCAGCTTCGGCAGCTTTTTCCGCATGACGTTTTTTGATCACATCATGAAAAACCAAACCTCCATAACTATGAACTGCATCTACAACTTGTTTTACAGCACCAAGCGACGTAATAATAAGCGGTACTTTATATTTTGCACATAAAGCTAAATCACCTTCGAGACGAGGGTTTGTTTTGTTAACGATTAAATTCACTCCAAATGGAGCTGCTTTTTTACCTGTTTCATCTTCAAATTGTTTTAATTGAGAAGTGATATCAATTAACATTTGTTCGAAATCTTCGGAAGTTCTTCCATTCAAAGAAGGAAAAGTTCCGCAAACACCATTTTTACAAGCTTCTACAACTAATTCAGTTCGAGAAACAAGAAACATAGGAGAAGTGATTAAAGGTAAATCTAAACTATTTTTAAATTCTTGTAGGGTCATACTAAAATTTTTTTTTGATGTGGTATAGGATGCAATATAAGGATAATTTAGAATGAAAATCTAGAAGTTTTTAATAGAAAAAATGAATTTAACGTTCTTTTATAGAAAATATTTACCGACAAATTTTAACGGTTTACCGATTAAATTTAGAAATGAATAATTGAAATTTTAGTTTTGACAAAACACTATATATGAAACTAAATAACAAATTTCTAATTAGGTTCTTGTTTGCGATTTTTTTGTTTGTAAGTTATAATGCTCTCGCACAAACAAATATAGTTATCAATTACTATACAGGAACCCAGCAACAATATGCTGTTGAAGATTCTGGAAAATTATTTTTTTCAAATGATAATTTAATCATTAAAACATCACTTGAAAGTACTGAAATTAATATTCCAGTTTCAATTATTTCTAAGATTACGTTTAAAAATTCTCTAGCAGTAGAAGATATTAAGCAGAATAGAGAACAAATCATCATTTATCCAAATCCTGCAACTAATTATTTTAAAATTTCTTCTAAAGAAGCAAAATCTACGTTAAATATTTATAATTCAGCGGGACAATTAGTCTTATCTAAAGTCTACAAAAAAGATGAAGAAATAAATGTATCAAATTTATTACCTGGGATTTATTTTGTAAAAGTGAATGGTTCAACTTTAAAATTAATAAAGAAATGAGAAGTTTTTTACTGATTTTTATTCTTGCTTTGATTCCATTTGGAGTAAAAGCTCAGCATAATATTAATGTTCATTATGCAGGAAACACAATCTACAAATCCGAAATTACTAAAGTTGATAGTATCAAGTTAACGAATCAATTTGTTAATATTAAAGAATCTTCAATTGTGTCAACTTTTGAAATTCAGAAATCATTTATTGATAGTATTTCCTTTGATACTAATCCTATAAATGAAAGAGAAATTTTTGTGATTTATAATGGATTAGAAAACGCAACAATTATTAATCCGTATAATGATAAAGGCGTTGTGATTTCTGTAAATGGAGGAATAGTTTCGGCAACTTCTACTGCAGGAATTACAAACTTGGTTTATAATTTAATCGGAACATCATCAAATGGTTCTTTTTCGCTTAATACTGATTTGTCTTCAAAATTAGTATTTAATAATTTGAATTTAACAAATCCAAACGGAGCCGCAGTCTCGATTAGTGGAAAGAAAACAACAACTATTGATGTAAAACAAAATTCTAAAAATACTTTAATAGATGGAACTAGTGGAAGTAATTCTGGTGTAGTGACAAGTAATGGAGCGCTTATTTTTGAAAATACAGGAAATTTAACAATCAAAGGATATAAAAAGCATGGAATAAATTCGAGTTCTTTGATTACTGTAAATAATGGAAATATTGTTGTTGAAACTGCTGTTAGCGATGGATTACATTCAGAAGGTTTTACAATGATTAATGGAAATCTGAAAGTAAATTCTTTAAGCGACGGAATTGATGCAGGCGATGGGAAAATAACTATTTCTAATGGAAATATTGATATTGTTTCGACTTCAGATGATGTAAAAGCAATAAAAAATGGTGCAGCAGATGTTGATATTTCAGGAGGTACAATTGTTTTAACAATTTCAGGTGCTGCTTCAAAAGGTATAAAATCGAATCAAAATATTAATATATCAGATGCAAATATTACAGCATCTATAAGTAGTAAAGTAATTCTTGAAGCAATTGGAAGTGGATATGATCCATCGTATGGAACAGTATTAAAGTCGGACAAAAATATTACAATTAATTCAGGAACGTATGATTTTACGTTAACCTCTGCTTCTCAAGGAGGAAAAGGAATTTCTGCTGATGGAGAAATTATTATTAATGGAGGTACAATAAATATTAAAACTGCTGCGACTGGTGCCGTTTATGTAAATGAAAGCGGAATAAAAGATTCTTATGCTTCTACTGCTATAACAGCTGATACTAATATTTATCTTAACGGAGGAAATATTACAACTACAAGTTCTGGTAATGGAGGAAAAGGGATTTCGGCTGATGGTAATATTACAATAGGAGAGCTAAATAAAGATAATTCTTTGTTAAATCTAAATATTACAACATCTGGAGAAAGATTTCTTGTATCAGGATCTGGTAATAATGCAGATTACGCAAATCCTAAAGCTGTAAAAGCAGATGGTAATTTAACTGTTAATAGTGGAACGATAACAATAAAAGGAACACAAAATGCAGACGGAGGAGAAGGTTTGGAAAGTAAAGCAATTCTTACAATTAATGATGGAATAATTAATATTGAAACCTATGATGATGCAATTAATGCAGCTACTGCTATAATAATTAATGGAGGAAATACATGGGTGAAAGCAAGAGGAAATGATGGGATTGATAGTAATGGAACGCTTACTATAAATGGAGGGTTTACAGTTTCAAACGGAGCCAGATCACCAGAAGAAGGTTTTGATTGTGATAATAATACATTCAAAATAACTGGAGGTACAATAATAGGTACGGGTGGAGCAACGAGTAATCCTACAACGAATGTAAGTACGCAACGGTCAATAAAAATCACAACAACTTTTACCAATAATACATCAACAATCATTAATCTAAAAAGTTCTACTGGAACACGAATCTTAACATATAGAATTCCTGCTTTTTCTTCTAATGGAAATGGTAATTCAGTTACTATTTTAATCACAGATCCTTTGATTATATACGGAAGTTACACAATTAGTAAAGGGGCTTCAGTTTCTGGAGGAACAGAATCTCCAAGTGGGTATATTGTGGGAGGAACAGTGACTGAAGGAAGCACAACAAAATCATTTACGGTTAGTACTATGTTGACAACTGTTTCGTTGTAAAACGATTTAAATGAAATATACTGATATAGAAAAAAGATCAAAATTTTATTTTGATCTTTTTTTATTGATTAATTTTAAATTACATCACAATTTCTAAATGTAGAAGCAAAACCTTTGCTGTATCTTTGCAATTGTAAATAGAGAATAAATTGGAATTAAAAGAGCATTTAAGGCGTAATATCAAATTAGCATTTCCTGTAATGATTACTCAAATGGGGCAAATTTCTGTCAACATTATTGATAACATTATGGTTGGTGGTTTAGGTGGAAAATATGATAATATAGAAGATGAGGTTTTGGGTAAAACAGCTCTAGCAGCAGCTTCTTTAGGAAATTCATTGTTTTTTGCAGTTTTAGTATTTGCTTTCGGATTTAGTTTTGCGTTGTCACCATTGATTGCAGCAGAAGATTCGAAAGGTGATAAAAAAATGGCTGCAAATTATTTTTCGCACAGTTTGGTCTTAAATATTACGTTATCAATCGGTTTATTCTTATTGATTACATTCCTAAAACCGCTGATGTTCTACATGGGACAACCCGCTGATGTAGTAGAAAAATGTATTCCATATCTTACGATTATGACATTTTCGATGATACCGTTGATGATTTTTCAAACGTTTCGTCAATTATCAGAAGGTTTATCTTTAACGATTCCTGTTACAATTGCAACTGTATTGAGTAACGTGATTAATATTACGTTAAATTATGGTTGGATTTATGGAAACTGGGGATTCCCACGTTTAGAAGTCGCTGGTGCAGCTTGGGGAACATTCGTTGCGCGTTTGGTAATGATGATTTTCTTAATTCTTGTTTTATTTAATTTTAAGAAAACGAAATCTGTATTACAAGAAGTTCAATTTAAGGCAAGTAATTTTCAGAAAGCTATTTTCAGAAAAATTGCTGGAATTGGAATTCCAACCGCGTTAACTTCTTTCTTCGAAATGAGTGCATTCTCTTTGGCAGCCTTTGTTTGCGGTTATACATTTACAAA
>NZ_DLJR01000080.1:0-9611 GCF_002484365.1 Empedobacter sp. UBA7611 | reverse complement strand
TTATCATTTATGATTTTGTGCGGAATTTTATTCATTATTTTCCGTTATCAATTACCAACAATTTATTTAGACAATCCAGATGTTATCAATTTAGCTGCATCATTATTAATTATTGCCTCGCTTTTCCAAATGTCAGATGGCGTTCAATTGGTATTATTAGGTGCTTTGAGAGGAATGACCGATGTTAAAATTCCTTCTATTCTAACGTTTATATCATATTGGTTAATCGCAATTCCGATTGGTGTAGTATTAGCAATTGTTTTCGAAATGCGTGCGTTTGGAATGTGGATTGGTTTAGGAACTGGATTAACAGCTTCGGCAGTGTTTTTGATGATTCGTTACAATCGTCAAACGAAGAAAATGATTAGGGAAAATCCTAATACAGAAATAATTTTAGAAGATAAATTAAAAAACATATAAAATGGAATTACCAAAATTTTTATTGGCTGATAACTCTACAATGCCAGACAAAATCTTTATTTTACATACAGATTATCCTCGTTTTTTATTAGACGTAGAAACTGACGATATCGAGTGGTTTGAAGATATTTCTGAAGAAGAAGATAACGAAGAATTTAATACTGAAATTGCTAATTTAATCGAAGACGCTTTAGATTTTTATGATCAAGAAATGTCTTTGTTAGATGACGAAGAATAAGTCTTAAATTAATAAAATTTCCATGTTTTTATTGGTGTAAGATTTACACTAAAATAATTTTATATGCTTGCATTATAATTTTTTTATTAGTATTTTGCAACTAAGAAAATTATTCAAAACCATGGAAATAAAAAGATTATTTGATTTTCCGCAAAATCAATTAGAAAATAATCCTCGAGAAGATGCATTGGTGTCTAAAGTGAACGGAACTTGGGTGAAAACATCTACGCAAGAATACGTTGGCAAAGCAAATGCATTTAGTCGAGGATTATTACAATTAGGAATCAAGCCACAAGATAAAATTGCAATAGTCACTTCAACTAATCGTACCGAATGGAACATCTGTGATATCGGTATTCAGCAAGTTGGCGCGATTTCCGTTCCATTATATCCAACACTTTCGGAAGATGATTTTGATTATATCTTAAACAATGCTGAATGTAAATTTATCATTGTTTCTGATAAAGGTTTATATGATACGGTTGCAGCCGTAAAAGATAAAGTGTCAACATTGGTTGGTATTTATAGTTTTGATGAAATTGCTGGAGTTCCAAATTATAAAGAAATTTTAGATTTGGGTGAAGATAATTCAACGCAACATGAAGTGGATAGTATCAAAGAGATGATAAAACCATCTGATATGGCGACTTTGATCTATACTTCAGGAACAACAGGTCGTCCGAAAGGTGTTGTATTAACGCACGAGAATATCGTTTCTGATGTTTTAATGTCTGTTGATCGTATTCCAGATTTTCCAAATCATGCGATTGCGTTAAGTTTTCTTCCGATTAATCATGTTTTCGAACGTATGTTGATTTATTTGTATCAACATTTGAGTATTGGAATTTGGTATGCAGAAAGCATCGATAAATTAGGAGATAATATGAAAGAGGTCAAACCACATGTAATGACGGTTGTGCCTCGATTAGTTGAAAAGGTTTACGATAAAATTTACAATACAGGTGCTTCTGCAGGAGGTCTTAAAACGAAAATTTTTATGTGGGCTTTAAGCCTTGTTGAAGATTACGATCCTTATAATCCAAAAGGTGGATTATTTGGGTTGAAACATTCTATCGCGAAAAGTTTGGTTTTCAGTAAATGGAAAGAAGGAGTTGGAGGAAATTTAGTATGTATGGTGTCGGGATCTGCACCTTTAGCAGCACGTTTGAATCATATTTTCTGGGGTGCTGGAATTCCAATTTTAGAAGGTTATGGTTTGACAGAAACTTCTCCTGTAATTTCGGTGAATTGTATGAAGAAAGATGGTTTCGGAATCGGAACTGTTGGTGCTCCATTAAAAGGAATCGAGGTTAAAATTGCAGAAGATGGAGAGATTTTAGTCAAAGGTCCTAACGTTACACAAGGTTATTATAAAGATCCTGAAAAAACTGCTGAAGCATTCACACCAGATGGTTATTTCAAAACGGGTGATATTGGAGTTCTTGAAAGAGGTTTACTTAAAATTACTGATCGTAAAAAAGAGATGTTCAAAACTTCTGGAGGAAAATATATTGCACCTCAAATTATTGAAAATAAATTCAAACAATCTCGTTTTATTGAGCAAGTAATGGTTGTTGGAGAAGGAGAGAAGATGCCTTGTGCGATTATTCAACCTAATTTTCAAGTGTTGAAAGATTATTTACGTATCAAAGGAATTGCTGAACCTGCAACGAAGGCAGATTTAATTAAAGAGCCTGCAAATTTAGATATTATAGGTCGTGAAATTGAAAAAATGAATAAAGGTTTAGGACATTGGGAACAAATCAAAAAGTTTGAATTAACTCCTGATGAATGGACAATTGATGATGGATTATTAACGCCAACATTAAAATTGAAACGTAAAAATGTCTTGGCTAAATATCAAGATTTATACAATAAATTATACGATAAGAAATAATAAAAAATCCCTTCAAAAATTTTTGAAGGGATTTTTTAATTTTATAATAATTAAGTTTTAATCTCGTCGTCCGCCCATTGCCATCATTACAAAATAAAGTAATTGCGCTAATGAACCAATCGCCGCTACTACATAAGTTCTTGCAGCCCATTTTAATGAATCTTTTGCGCCTTCATATTCGTTTGGCATTACCATATTGTTTCCTTTTAACCAAGCTAACGCACGGTTGGAAGCGTCATATTCTACAGGTAAAGTAACAAATGCGAAAACTGTTGTTACCGCAAATAAGAAAATACCAATCCACAATAAAGTTGCATTTTTAGATGAAGCCATTACGATTAATCCTAACATCAAAATCCATTGATTTAAGCGAGATGCAACGTTTACCATTGGAACCATTTTCGAGCGTAATTGCAACATATTATATCCAACCGCATGTTGTACTGCGTGACCACACTCGTGCGCTGCAACTGCCGCCGCCGCTGCATTTCGTTCGTGGTAAACAACTTCCGATAAGTTTACCGTTTTATCAGCAGGATTGTAATGATCCGTCAATTGTCCAGGAGTAGATATAACACGAACATCGTGAATGTTATTATCAGAAAGCATTTTTTCGGCAATCTCTTTTCCTGACATTCCGTTTGCTAAATGTACTTTCGAATAATACTTAAATTTACTTTGCAGTCGGTTACTAACAAACCAACTAATCAGCATAAATAACCCAATAATAATGTAATAACCTGTCATCTATTTTCTATTTTATTTTTTAATCAATTTTAATATTTATTCAAAATTCAAAAAGTATTCCAATAAGTGAATAGAGACAAAAATAGCAGAAAAGTTAGTTTTTTTGGCAGAGTTCTGTATTAAATCATATAAAAATGAACAAAAACTGACATTTTGCTCAAAAATTTTTGAATTGAAATTACAAAACTCATTACCTTTGTAAGCTATGAGTATTCGCATAATAGAAGTACAATCAAAACACGATTTGGAAGCATTTATTAAGTTTCCGATGAATTTGTATAAGGATAATCAATATTACGTTCCACCCTTTATTAATGAGGAGAAGGAAACATTAGATGTTTCTAAAAATCCCGTTTTTAAAGATGCTGAAGCGCGTTATTTTCTTGCTGAAAAAGAAGGTAAGATTGTGGGACGTGTTGCGGCAATTATCAATTGGCAAGAAGTCAATAATCAACAAAAACGTAAAATGCGTTTCGGCTGGTTTGATATGATTGATGATATCGAAGTCACGAAAGTACTTTTGGCAAAAGTCACGGAAATAGGTAAAGAAAATCAATTAGAATATATAGAGGGACCAGTTGGTTTTTCGAATTTGGAAAAGGCAGGTTTGCTAACTTTCGGATATGATAAATTGGCTACAATGGTTGGTTTATATAATTTTCCGTACTATGCGCAACACTTAGAATCATTAGGTTTTGAAACGGCTAATGAGTGGGTGGAATATGAATTGGCTGCACCAACAGAATTGCCAGAAAAGGTTATCAAATTTAATAAAATTATTCGAGAACGTTACAAATTACGAGAATTGAAGTTTACAAAAACTTCTGAAATTATTCCGTATGTCGACGAAATGTTCGATTTGTTAGATAAAACTTACAGCGAATTGGATACTTATGTGCCAATTGCGGATTACCAAATAGAATATTACAAAAAGAAATATATTCCGTTTATCAATCCAGATTTTGTGAACTGTATTGTTGATGAAGACGGAAAAATGGTTTCGTTTGCAATTACGATGCCTTCTTACTCGAAAGCGATGCAAAAAGCGAAAGGTAAAATTTTTCCTTTTGGTTGGTGGCATTTGATGAAAGCAAGTAAAAATAATGATTCTGCTCAATTTTATTTGATTGGAATTGATCCGAAATTTCAAGGAAAGGGAGTTACAGCATTGATTTTTAATGCAATGTTTGATACGTTTAGAAACAACGGGATCAAATTTTTGGAAACAAACCCTGAATTAGCGGACAACGAAAGTATTCAAGTTTTATGGAAAGCTTATGATCCTGTAAATCACAAACGTCGCAAAACTTTCAAGAAATCAATTTAGTATAAATAATAATGTTATATATTTTGAATTAAAATTTGTCAATTCGAGTGATTTTTAGAAAGATTATTTCTGAAAATTATATCGAGAATTAAGATGAATTATATTTTCTAAAAATTTATAGCATAGAACTTATAAACGTATAACGTAAAAAATATGTTTGATATTCATCAATTAGAGAAAGAATATTCAACTTTCAGACAAGAAGGTTTTGATTCGAAATGGTTAAATTTTGAAGCTTTAAATCAATATTTTTCATTAAAATCAACTCAAAAAGAACAAATTGGAACATCTTTTTTAGGAAACGAGATTTATAAATTAAGTTTCGGCACTGGAGAAAAACGTTTATTAATTTGGTCTCAAATGCACGGAAACGAATCTTCTGGAACGCGTGCAATGTTTGATGTGATTAATTTTTTTGAACAAAAATCTGAATTAGCTCAAACCATTTTATCTCAATTGACGATTGATTTTATTCCGATGCTAAATCCTGATGGTGCAAATGTTAATACACGTAGAAATGCGGTTGGAATTGACATTAACCGTGATTTTTTAGCAAAAGAATCAACAGAAATTCATGTTTTGTTAGATCAAGTGGAAAAAGGAAATTATCAAACCTTATTCAATTTGCATGATCAACGTACGATTTTCAATGTTGGACAAACCGCTAAACCAGCGACTTTATCATTTTTAGCGCCTTCTTATAATGTTGAAGAAGATGTGAACGAAGTTCGTGAAAAAACGATGGGAATTATTCAGGCAATGAATACTGAATTACAAAAAGTGATTTCTGGTCATGTAGGTCGTTATACATCAGAGTTTTATCCGATGTCTACTGGGGATAATTTTACAAAAATGGATTATCCGTGCGTATTATTTGAAGCGGGACATTTTCCAAATGATTATCAACGTAATACAACAAGAAAATACAATGCATTGGCTATTTTAGGGGGATTGAATGCGTTAGCTACGCAAGAAAATTTTCCGTTTGATGAATATTTATCGATTCCTCAAAATGGACAAAAGTATTTGGATATTGTGATTCATAATGTTAAAATTCAAAATGGAGAAAACTCTTCAGTTGTCGATTTGGGAATTTATTTTGAAGATGAATACAACGAAGAAAATAATTCGGTAGAGCAAATCGCAAAAATTATTGAAATTGGTGATTTGCGAAAATTTATTGGTCATCTCGAAATTGATGCTGAAAAACAAGTTTATAAAGGAGCATCCAAAAATTATCCTTTATTGAATCAATTGGCGACTTTCGAAATTGGCTCAATTAAAGTTGAAAATGGGCAAATCATTTCATAATTATTTATACATTTAACCTATAAACTAAAAATACAATGAAAAAAATATTGGCAATTGCACTTGTGGCAATGTTGGGTTTTTCTACACAATCGTTTGCTCAAAATAAAGTGTTGAATCGTACGATTACAGCTGAAAATGGGAAGAAAATGTTGACGGGAGAATTTACAAGAAAAGCGTTGGAAGAAGATGATTTTAAGGATTGGTACCACCACGAATATGAAACGTACGAAGTTGAAAAAAGTAAATTGAAAGGTTTAAAAGATTTACGCAATTATCGTTTGGAAGTTTTTGTAGGAACTTGGTGTCCAGATTCTCGTCGTGAATTGCCGCGTTTGTACAAAATTTTAGATGATATTAAATTTCCTCAAAATCGTTTGAAAGTGATTGGTGTAAATCGTCAAAAGAAAAGTTTCAACGGAGAAGAAATCAATAAAAATGTGACTCACGTTCCGACAATTATCGTATATAATAATAAAAAAGAAGAAGTTGGTAGAATTGTAGAATCTCCAGTTTCGGGCTATCTAGAAGAAGATTTGGCACAGATTGTGAATGGTACGCCATTGACTCCAAATTATGCAAATGAATAATTTAAAGAAAATAATTCTTGTTGTTGTAGCCTTTATTTTTGGTGTGATGATAACGTATTTCATCATGGATAAATTCAAATCTGAAAGCTATACCGAACAATCTCATGTGATTGCGTATCAAATCGAACGAATGAATAAAATGATTGTTGCAGAACAAACCTATTCAGATTTATACAATCACACGTCAAAAAAATCGTTGCCAGGTTTAACTGATATTTTTTCTGCGGATAAAAAGGTGACACTTTTGGTGAAAGCCAAAGCGCAAGCAACATATGATTTGAAAAAAATGGATATTGAATTGGATTCGGTGAATAAAAAAATTATCATCAAATCTATTCCTCCAGTTGAAATTCAAGTGTATCCAGATGTTAGTTTTTATGACATGGATCAAAGTGTTTTCAATAAATTTAGTAAAGATGATTTGAACGGAATTAAGAAACGTGCTGTAGAGCATGTAGAAAAAACCGTTGATCAAACCAAACTAAAACAAGAAGCACATCAACAATTAATTCAAAATCTTGGCGATTTGTATTTCCTTGCCAAAACCTACGGTTGGAAGATAGAGGATAAAACGAGTTACGCCAACGAATTGAATAAATTATACGATTAATAAATAATTAAAAACCTGTTCCGATAGAATAGGTTTTTTTTCGCTGAATAAAGAAATGAAGTGTTTCTTTTTTTAGAATTAAAATTGAAAATAGTATTTTCGCTTAATATTAAAAATAAAAATGAATTGGCGTAGATTTTTACTTCCATTTTCTGGTTTATATTGGATTGGAACTTCGGTTCGAAATCTGTTTTACAATATAGGAATGATGCGTTCATCATCATTCAAAATTCCAATTATTAATGTTGGAAACCTGTCTGTTGGCGGAACGGGAAAGTCACCTCATATTATGTATTTAATTGATTTGTTGAAAGACGAAAAATTAATTGCAACATTGAGTAGAGGATATGGACGAAAAACAAAAGGTTTTTTGATTGCAAATTATTCATCCAAAGTTTATGATATTGGAGACGAACCAATGCAGTTTTTTCAACGTTTCAAGAACAGAATTTTGATTGCAGTTTGCGAAGATAGAGCTTTTGGTGCGCAAAAATTAATTGATCATTACAATGCAGAAGCAATTTTGTTAGATGATGCCTATCAACATCGTGGGATAAAAGCTGGTTTCAATATTTTGTTGACTGATTACAATAATCCATATTACAAAGATTTTTTATTGCCAGCAGGTGATTTGAGAGAGAGTAGAAGTGGAGTTCGTCGTGCAGATATTGTTATTGTAACGAAATGTCCAGACAGAATATCGGAAGAAAAGCACAAAGAAATTTCGAAAAAGATTAAGTTAAGATCTCATCAGCAATTATTTTTCTCGAAAATTGTTTATGATAACAAATTGATTGGGAAATTGGATAATGTTGAGAAATCGACTTGGAAAAATCTGAATGTTATTTTAGTTACAGGAATTGCTAAAACAGATGGTTTGGTAAAATTTGCGGAAGAAAACTTTGCAAATGTCTTGCATTTAGAATATCCAGATCATCATAATTTTAGTCAATCAGAAATTGAGTATATTTACAAACGATACGAAGATACGGAAGGTAGAAAGCGTTTTGATAAAATTATCATGACAACGGAGAAAGATTATATGCGTTTGATGGAAGAATCCATGATAAAAGACGATTTATACTACATTCCGATTAGTATCGATATTAACGATAAAGAAAAATTTAATCAAACTATTTTAGAGTATGTTGGACAGAATTAATGAGGCTGTAAAGTACATCAATAATTTATTGCCAGATCAACCAGAATTTGTAATTGTGTTAGGGTCTGGATTAGGAAAATTAGAAGACGAAGTAGAAAATAAAGTTGTTATTAGCTACAAAGATATACCAAACTTTCCTCAAGTAACAGTAGAAGGGCATAAAGGTCATTTAGTATACGGAACTATTTTAGGTAAAAAAGTTTTGATGATGGCTGGTCGTTTTCATTATTACGAAGGATATTCGATGGAAGAAGTAACGTTCCCAATGCGTGTTTTCAATGGATTAGGAATTAAGAAAGTTGTTTTATCGAATGCTTCTGGAGGTGTTAATCCAAATTTCCAAGTTGGAGATATTTTATTGGTAAAAGATCATATTAATATGATGCCAGAACATCCTTTACGCGGAAAAAATATTGACGAATTAGGACCTCGTTTTGTGGATATGTCTAAAGCATATGACAGAGAAATGTTGAATGAAGCGGCAGAATTTGCAAAAGCAAATGATATCCTGGTTCATCAAGGAGTTTATGTAGGATTACAAGGACCAACTTTCGAAACGCCATCTGAATACGGATTGGTTCGTTTTATTGGAGGAGATTGTGTTGGTATGAGTACAGTTCCTGAAGTTATTGTTGCTCGTCACATGGATATGCGCGTTTTCTGTTTATCTATTATTACAGATTTAGGTGGACCAGAAATTTCATTCGATGTTTCGCACGAAGATGTATTAAATGCAGCGAATACAGCAATGCCAAATGTAATTCGCGTGGTAAAAAGCGTAATCGAAAATTGTTAAAAAAATAATTTTTAGTTCATAAAATAAAAGCAGCGTCTGATATATTCTATCGGACGCTGTTTGTTTTTAGTAAAATAAAATTTATTATATTGGATTTTATTTATTGTAATTTTAAATAAAAAATGATTAAAGAAATAATTTTACAATATATTGAGCAACTCAATGAACTTGAATCAACAAATTTTAAAATTGTTATAAATAAAGATTGGGAAAACATTGATGATGATATTGAAATTATATATTGTGGTGATAATCCTGGTAAAACAGAAAAAGCAGAAAATAGATATTTTGTAGGCAAAGCAGGAAGCGAACTTGACTTTTTTATAAAAGTAAATAATAGAAGACTTAATGTTACTAAATCTATTTTTTTTAATAAAACACCTTGTTATTCAATTAAAACAAAAGATATTACCAAAGCTAAGGATTTAAATCAAGTCGTTCATAAAAGTATTGAGTTGACAATAGATTGTTTAGCGAAAATTTTTGAATATAAACAAATGGCGGTTTCAAGTTGCT
>NZ_DLJR01000019.1:816-50914 GCF_002484365.1 Empedobacter sp. UBA7611 | reverse complement strand
AAATTCAGGGGGATATCCAATCACTCACTATAAAGTTTTTATTATTTTTTAAAGCTATGAAGTAATATAAAATAAACAAATAACAACCTAATTGTCTATGGAATACATTTTCCACTGAGAAAAATAAAATAAATGAGATCACTATAGCGAAAGAAGTAAAGTCTCGTTTAGTTTTCCATAAAGAAATTAAACATATACTGATAAAAAAGAAAAAAGCAATAAATCCTCCAAATAAAAAATAATCAAAAAATTGAGAATGTGTATTAAATCGTTCTTCAATATAATAATCTCTTTTTTCTTTTTTATCAATTATTTGTTCATAGTTTAATACGAGATAATCTTCTATTAATTGATAGTTACCATATCCAAATATGGTATTAAAATCTTCATTTCTAGATATATTATTTACACTCTCCCAAATAACAAATCGAGGTTCGTGATCTATCATCAGCTCTAGATTATTATTATTTAATCTTTCTTGTATTTTAGGGCTATAAAATATAAAGCTACTTACAATAAATAATGGCAGAATACCAATTGTAAATTTTTTGTAAATATTTAAATCTAAATAAAATATAACATAAATAAAAGAAATAATAAAGAAACTAATGATTGACAATCGGGCTGCGATTAAAACAATAAATGCAAATAAAAATAAAAAAATAAGGCTGTATATATATTTATATTTTTTTTGATCTGATTTATTAAAAAGATCATAAGATAAAATAATATTCAATAATACATAAAATCCTAAATATGGTCTATGTATTTTAAGAATACTAGCTATTTCGGCATCATTTGCAAAAGGAAGAAAATGATTTTCAGTATAAAATATTATCGTCCTTATTAAACAAGTAAGTATAAAAATACAACTAGAAAAAACAGATATTTTTTTTAATTTTAGTAAAGGTAATTTTTTACTAGAGTACATCAATGTTGTTCCAATTAATAATATTGGAAGAAATTTCCATAATGTTTTATTAGCATTATAAGATCCTTGAAAAAAACCATCTATGGATAAATATAATAGAAATGTGAGAATAAGAATCAAGAATTTATCTACATAGAAATCATCTTTAAAATAAAAAAAACTTATAATAGTTAATACAGAGAAAATACCAAATGTAATATTGCTAATAGCAATAGTAAAAGGTAATATTAGTATAAATAATAAAAGAAAGAAATATCTAAATCTATTTATGGAATATTTCATTTATAAATAAAATTTTTTAATTTTTGGACTAATGAATATGGAGTATAATGTAAAATATAGCTTCTAATAAGTCCATATGTAGAAGTGATGCCTAATTTGTAATTCTTTTCAAGAATTTGTATTCTACTTTTAGTTTGTTTTTTTCTATTTGTTATACTAATTCCTTTTGTATTCAATTCTATTGTAACTAAGGACTCGTTGATATTAGCGCCTTTAAAATATTTCAAAATATTCGTAAATAAAGCGAAGTCTTCTGCCGCTTTATATTCTGTAGGGTATTTCCCAACTTGTTTAATAACTTCGGTCTTGAACATCACACTAGGATGTATAAACATACAATTTATTAGCATTCCTTTTCTAATATCTTTATCTGTCAATGGGACTTTGATTGTATATAAAAAATCACCATTTTCATTTACTGCATCTACATTACTTCCTATTAATGAAATACTTTTAT
Source organism: Empedobacter sp. UBA7611 (assembly GCF_002484365.1). Taxonomy (NCBI): domain Bacteria; kingdom Pseudomonadati; phylum Bacteroidota; class Flavobacteriia; order Flavobacteriales; family Weeksellaceae; genus Empedobacter; species Empedobacter sp. UBA7611. The sequence goes on along the minus strand of NZ_DLJR01000019.1, from coordinate 49,244 downwards.
TTTTTTCAAAAAAAAGTTCTTGTGTTTGAAATCTGTTATTTTTACATATATCTCCACAATCTAGTCTAGAGAGATAAATATAATCTTTTCCAAGAGCGTAATTTATTGCATCATTTAAAACAAATTCGATTCCTCTATTTACATTACAGTATTTAAATAATATTTCTCCTTTGAATGCTTTATTGCTCAAAACTTCAAATTCATTAATTTTGTTAATAGAACTACCGTCATCAATTACAATTACATCCAAGTTTTCGTCTTTTCCAATTGAAGAAATTGATTTAATCAATCCATCAGGATTATTATAATGAGGAATTATTAATAGATTTTTATTCATTTTTTTGATAAACTTTATGTTGCAAAAACATTAATACCACAAAATTTAACCACACTCCATAAAGTCTAAAAGTATCTATTTGTAACCAATTTATGTAAAGTCCGATTAGAGATATAGTAATTGAAATAGCTAAGACTTTTGTATAAAAATCAGTTGATTGTAAAAATTTATAACACAGAAATAAACTATAAAGCAATATTGACATCCAAGATAAAAAACCTACAATTCCTAATTCTGCTAATAATCTAGTGTAAATATTATATCCTGGAGGAAATGAAGGATCTTTTTTGTTATTGTAAAACTCTTTAAATTCCCAATTATTAATTGTAGACCATCTAGGGTAGTGAAATCTTGAATGATATACCTGTTGTCCAAAACCAACACCAAAAATTGGGTTTTCTTTGAACACTTGTATAGAAGCATACTGCATTCCAAATCTTGTTTTGTTAGAAACGTCTGTCTTTAAGTTTCCTACAAAATTTAAACTTTCAACTTTTTGGTTGATAGAATAAATTAATTTTTCTGCATTAAATGCTAATGAAGAAAAGATTATAATAAAAAAGCCGAAAAATAAAATATTAAGTTGTTTACGGTAAAAATTATTTTTGTAAAGATAAAAGATAAATAGTGTAAAGATAAAAAATATAACAAGAAGCCCTGTTCTTGAACCAGAAAAAAAGGTAAAACCTAAAACAGCGATTGAAGGGTATAATTTTTTGATAATATTATTTTCTGTTAATATATAACTAAACATCCAACCTGATATTGTAATTAGATATATTGCAAAAAATGGAGGTTCGTAAGCAAAAACTGAAATCCTTCCACCTTGATGATAATATGGTTTTATGAAAGGGATTATATTACCAAGTAGATCAGTAACATATCTAGCAGGATAGATACCAAAATAGGAATATAAAATTTCAAAAAAACCATAAAATGAAGCGAATAATAAAGAGAACAAAAATATTCTTCGTATAGTAAAAAAAATTTTTGTTATTGTCCAGTTTTGTATGACACGCCAAAAAAAAGGAATAAAAACAAAGAAAGGAATTGATAAAGAAATTATTTGTCTTATAAATCTAGAAACTCCAGTAGTTCGTTTAAAATAATTATTAGAAACAGAGTTGAAGTTTATAACTGTACAAATTATACATATTGAATAAAATATTAGAATTAAGAAATATAATTTATCATTAATAGGAAAGTTTATTTTTCCTGTTTTTATAATTTCTATCACAAGTAAAAAAAAACCTAAAAAGAAAAAAATAGCTCCGGATTCTTTTATATACTCTCCCATAAAAGGCATTACTTCTATATGGTTGAAAGAAAAAAAGAAAAGTCCTAAGAAAAATAAGTAATTAAATACATTTTTATAATTATTTTTCATCTAAAATCAATTCAATATTTTTATTTGTTCCATTTAAATTTCTTAAAAATTCTGAAACTGATTGTGTATAAAATTTGTAAATAGAAAAACATATTATTCTTAATTTAATATAATTTTGTTTCAAAATTATATTAATTAAGATTCGATTATATTTACCTGCTTTTAATAACGGATCATGTTTATATGTTTTCATAGCATTAATCAAAATAGGATTGGAAACGATAGATTTTACATAGGAATAATTTGTATTGAAATTTGCATTATCCTTGGAGCATATAAATGTTAAGTATATTGCCCTATTGATTAATCGAACACTTTTAAAACGTTCTTCTTCCTCCTTATTAATTTCTAAATTATAAGTAGATTTATAGTCAAAATTATATTTTTCTATCGCTTTTGTGAATAAATCTCTTTCAATAAATCTTCTCGATTCACTTGTAGAAACTTCACGATAATAGTAACCATAATAATCAATAAACATTATTCTTTTCGAATTATTAAAAGCTTGTAAATTAAACATACAATCTTCTTCTATTTCTCTATTTGACGGAAATTGAATGTTATATTGAGTGATTAACTCTCTTTTGTATAGTTTGTTCCATACAGCAAAAAGAGATTCTTCAGTTAATAAATTTTTTATAAAATTTTTGTGTGAAAATTCTTGATTATAAATTTTATTTGTTTCAAAAATAGGAGCTTTAATAATTTTTTTTCCATCTCGACCTTCAATAGTTCTTGATACAACAATATCAAGTTGATATTTAGAGGCTTTAGAATATAATTTTTCAATAAAATTATCTTTATAATAATCATCATTATCTAGAAAGCCAATATATTCTCCTTTTGCTATTTGTAATCCTTTATTTCTAGCAACACTAATTCCTTGATTTTCTTGTTCTATAATTTTAATTCTTTCATCTTTTTTTTGATAATCATTTAAGATTTCTTGAACATTATCAGGTGAGCCGTCATTTACAAAAATAAATTCGGTTGATTTAAAACTCTGATTAATTAATGATGTCACACATTCATGAATTAAATTTCCTGGTTTATAAACAGGTATAATAATACTAACTTTAACTTTTTCCATATACAATTTTTTGAGCATAAAAAAACATGAGAATTGCTAAAACTCCTTGTCCTATAACAACAGCGATTGCTGTTCCTATTATGCTATATTTATAGGATAAAATACAACTTAAAATGAGACAGAATAATGAACTAAATAAAAATATATTGAAAAATATTTTATCTTTTTTTAAGTTTAATAGAATTTGTTTACCATACATACTGTCTATGAATGAAAAAATTGGTATCAATAATAAAATTTGAAAGACTGTAGTAGCTCCAGTCATATCATTGCTAAAAATTAAAATAATTATTTTCTCACCAAAATATCCTATAATTATAGAAGAAGAAATTAATATACAAAGTCCAAATAAAGTTATTTTATTAATTTGTTTCAATCCCTTTTTTGGATTTTTATTAACCTCTATTGAAAGATGTGGATACAAAGCATTTGATAAAGGTATTTGTATATTTCTTATTGAGCGCGTTAATTTATCAGCAGAAGTAAAGTATGCAACGTTTGTTAAAGATGAAAAAAAGCCTAATATTATAACATTTGTATTTGTAAACAATGTAGCTTGTAATTCAGATAAAAAAAAATATTTACCCTCATTTAATTCTCTAAATATTTTTATTGGGGATAATAATCTGAATTGATATGAATTGTTCAATAGTAGTAAAGAAAATGTTATCAAAGCAATTAAAATTTGGCTAATACTCAAAATCAAAGGTGCTAACCAAAAATCATTTTCATTTTTAATTAGAAAATAAATAATAATCAAAGAAGATATTTTAACAATTATGTTTGTGAACATATAGCTTTTCATGTTCTGAATACCTTGATAATACCAAGAAGGTGAAAATGTATAACCAATTATGACTCCAAAGTATAAAAAATAAATTATCCAATTTTCTTTGAAACTAGGAATTAAAAAAACAATGAGTGAAAATATAATAAAACTGAAAACGAGTAAATATATTTTAGCAGATATAACTCTATTTATTATCACATTTACTTTAGCATTACTATGTATATTAAGTGATATTTGTCTTGTAGCAGAATTGTTAAACCCATAATCAATTAATATTTGAAAATAGACGACAAATGCAATAATATAATTTAATAATCCAAATTTTTCAACACCAACTACATCAATCAAAATCCTAAAAATTATCAAAGGAACAAACATTTCTACTATTTGGATGATAAAAAGGAATAAAAAATTATATACTAATTTTTCATATTGTTTATATTTTTGAATAATTTTTAGCACTTTGAAAAGCTGTAATCAATTGTTTTTTTAATTAAAAAGTAGTATTTAACACTCTTTGTAACTCAAGAATGAAATCATGTGTTGTAGTTAAATAAGGATCGTAGTTTTCTCCTTTAGTATTTAAAGTTAATGAATGGTTTTTTTCATTATAAGTGATAAATTCATTTGTTTTAAAGTACTTTGTTAACTCATCGCCAAACACATAGAATTCTCTATTTTCATCAGAAATTTTAATGAAATTTATTTTAATTTCTTTTTGTAATTTATCTCCACTTATATCAATACGTAAATCATTAGGAATTGCGTTTTCAGGAAATTTAAACTCTATAGTTTGATGTCCTTTTATATCTGAAGATCCTCCATATATAGTTTTTTCATCTGTAAACCATCCAATACTTTTATCTTTCCAAAACAGAACTAATTCATCATTTTTGCTAAAATCTGCATTAATAGTTAGTACTAATCCTTTTTTAGAAATTAATGATTGATCATTAGAAGAGTCTTTTTCTGTTGATGTACTAGAAGTTTGTACTTCTTTTGTTCTCGGTTTTTTATCATTCCCGCAACTTTGGAAAATAATAAAGGAACAGAATAATAATAAAGTTAAATTTTTCATGAATAAAATTATTTTTGTTTAGTAAATATTAATCTAATGAATAAAAATATACCTATAAATAGAATTGGTAAAATTATCTTCAATAAATTTCCCTTTGTTTCTGCTTGTACATTGAGAGATTCACTGATTTTCTTTATGATATTTGTAGACAACAATTCGTTTAATTTAATATATTCGTTTTCTTTTATAAGTTCTCTTTTTGTTATTAATAAATCATTAAGTTGATTATTATCATTGACATAAACCAAATTTTTACTTGCTTCTGATTTTGTTGAGTTTTCAACTTTTGAAAAAACAGCATCTATTTGTTTAATAGTACCATCATTTATTCCTAAACGTTGTTTTTCATTTTCTATTCTTATTAAACGAACTTGATTATAATATTCATTTTTATTAAGAAATTTTAATAATTTATCAATATTTGATGTTTGTATGGATGATTTTTTTGTCGTTAGAATAATTTGATGTGTTTTATAATTTTTACTTGTTTTTTCGTCATCAGCTACTTTATTAATATCGCCATCTTCAGCAAAAAGTTTAAGTAAATCAAAATTACTTTCGCTTTCGCCAGCAAACTGGTAGATATTAGTAATAGGTTTGACTTCTATTTTGTTGATATTATGGGTGATACCAATTTTATTAAGAAAGACAGTATCTTTATCAGAAATTTTAGAATTGATTAATTCAATCTCATTGTATAAATAATCTACACTACCATAATTTGGAGTTACAATTACTTTACTTTCATAGGTTTTTAATATTGGGTTTATAAAATAAGCAACTATTAAACCTAAAGCAGCTAATAAGATAATAAATAGAAGGTTTTTTTGTAAAAAAGTTCTAAATTTTTGTAGAAAATTTTTAAATAAAGCTCCAATTTCAATTTCTGAAGATTGTGAATTCATGAGTTAGTTTTATAAAAAGAATTTAGATTTTACATCTTTTTTTAGATGACAACGAAAATATTGATTTTTTATTTCATTTTTACAATAATAATTATAAAAAAACCTCTTATAAACTTATAAGAGGTTTTTCGAATTACTTCGAAAATATATTTTATACAATATAAGATAAATTATCTTTCGTATCTTTTTTCATTTTCGGTTCCAAAGCTAGCGATTTTATATAACCACCATCCCATCAATGCGCATCCGATGAATGTAAATAACCATCCAAAGATAACACCAACTGGAGATAATAAGTTTTCAAAAGTCCATTTGAAAATATCACCAATCGCAAAAAATAAATCAGTTATAACTCCCATATTCTAGTTTATTGCTTAATTTGCATCAAAGTTAATAAAATGTTGGTTAATCTACTTGACAAAAGGAATTTTTTTATACAGATTTTTATCATTGTGCTGTTTACGTTACTTGGAGTTACTAATTTTAACAGTATTGATCTGAGTAATTTAGAAAAATTAGGCATAGTCCTGACGATTTTGACGATTGCTTTTGTGGGGTATATCGACAATACGAATGATTTAATTTCGACTTCATCCTATCCAACTTTTGTCTATATTTTATGGATCATGCCTTTTATTGCAGGTTTATCCGATTATCGAATTGCAGGAAGTTTGTTGCTTGTGACTTATGTAACAGTGCAATTACTCTATTTTGAGTCCGAAAAAAACGATACGTACAATGCATTTGATATAGGCGTTTTTATGAGTTTTGCAATTTTATTAAGTCCACCACTTATTTTCTTAGGAATTGTAGTTTTTACTTATTTCTTGACTTTAAGAGTGGTAGAACCAAAAATTCCTATCCTTGGTTTTCTAGGATTTATTCTTCCTATATTAATCGTTGCTCAAGTAAGTTTTCTGCTTGATTATTACTTTATGTTCGATTTTTATAAAGAACAATTGATGTTAACAATAGTGCATTTCGAATGGAAACAATTGTTTTTAGTTCCAATTGCAATTATTCTAACTTATTCAATTATTAATCATTTCAAGAATGTGAATAAATTGACAGCACAAAAGAAACGAATCTTTTTGTTGATGCATTTTATGTTTGGAACAATGCTGATTACGTATATTCTCTACGGAGGGAATAATGATGCTTATCTTGCCTTTTTAGGTTTTAGCATTATGTTGATGTTAACAAGATATTTTAGCGAAAGCAAACCCAAAATAGAATGGCTAAAAGAGGCATTTCTTTGGGTTTTTATGATTTGCTTGCTAATCTATAATTTTTATGATAGAATCCCTCGATTCTTCTCCTTGATTACGGAGGTAAGTTTTTAATTCGAATTCTTTTCCATCAAAAATACCATAAGTAAAGTAGTTAATCCAATCACCAAGATTGATATGACGCGCTTTGCCTATCGCAATTTCCATTGGTAAATGTCGATGTCCATAAATTAGATAATCGTAGTATTTTCGATGCAATTGCTTGCGGCTATACATGATTAACCATTCGTTGTCAACGCCTAAGAAATTAACATCTTCGTCTCCTGAAATCATTTTATTTTTTCGCGAAGCTGTAATTCCCAACCACATTGCCAAATCGGGATGAAGTAGATAAAAAAGGAATTGACAAACTTTGTTTGTAAAAACCTTTTTCATGCGTTTGTAGCCTTTATCACCAGGTCCTTTTCCATCTCCATGTACAATAAAAAATTCTTTTCCATTGATGATAAAATCCTGCTTATCTCGAAAAACAATTGCGTTTATTTGTTCTTCCAAATAATCTTTCATCCATAAATCATGGTTTCCAACAAAGAAATAAATTGGAATTCCACGATCAGAAATTTCGGCTAATTTTCCTAAAACACGCACAAATCCTTTTGGAACAACATGTTTATATTCGAACCAAAAATCGAATAAATCGCCAATCAAAAACAAAACACCACAATCGTCTTTTATTTCGTCAAGCCATTTTACAAACAATTTTTCGCGCACCAAACTATCTTTTTCATTCGGAGCACCAAAATGATGATCCGAAGAAAAATAGGCTTTTTTACCAGGTTCTAACTGAATGTTTATTGGTTGTCCTCCGCTAACCATTCTGCATAAGAATTTTCAGTTTCGTGTAATTTCAAAGCAACCAAATCGATATTCGTTGGTAAAAGAGGTTTGATTTTATCCACAATCCATAAAATCATGTTTTCTGCAGATGGTTGATAATCAGTGAAAACAACATTATGTCCTTCTGTTAATAATTTCTCTCCCAATGTTTTGTGAGGCGAATTTTCGTTCAATAAAATTGCGTGATCAAAAAGATTAACAATTTCTTTGTTCACAATTTTTTTCAAATCCCCAAAATCCATCACCATTCCAAGTTTCACATCGGTTGTGTCTTCAGAAGGTGTTCCTTTCACAGTTACAAATAATTTGTACGAATGCCCATGTATATTTTTACACTTTCCGTCATAACCATGCAATGCATGTGCAGTTTCGAACGTAAAAGCTTTTGTAAGTCGAATGATTTTCATTAAATTTAGTACTAAACTTTAATTTGCAAAGGTAATGGAAATCAAAACAATCGTAAATTCTTTGGTTGATTTATTTTTTCCGATGCGTTGTTTGGATTGCCAAGACGTCATTCAAGCTTCGCAATTTCTGTGTGTTTCGTGTTCAACAAAACTCGTTTTCACACATTTTAATTTCGATCAAAATAATCGAGCTTATGATAAATTGAGAAATTTTTGCGAAGTTGAAAACGCTTTTTCTTTGTTAGAATTTAAACATCATAACACCACGCAAGCTATTTTACATGAAATGAAATATAGAAATCGCCCAGAAATTGGAATTGATTTAGCGCAGATGATTAAGTTTGATTTGAGTCATTATGACGGAATTATTCCGATTCCATTGCATTCAAAACGATTGAAAACAAGAGGCTACAATCAAGTAGAAAATTTTGCACGAACGTTGGCAGAAATCAACCAGATAAATTATTTTTCGGATGGATTAATCCGAACTAAATACAATTCATCTCAAGTAAATGAAGACAAAAAACACCGATTGGATAACTTGAAAGATGCGTTTGAAATCAATCCAAATCTTAAACCTGGACATTATATTTTGATTGATGATGTCTTAACAACTGGTGCAACAATTGCATCGGCAATAAAAAAGTTTAATCTTTCAGAAAATTTTAAGATAAGTGTAATTACCATTGCTTGTGCTTAATAACAAGCTTTTTCTTAACTTGCGCCCATGAATAAGACGACACGTTTTTCGCTTTTGATGTTAACCATTTTGACGGTTATTTCTTGTGCAAGACAAGGTTCACCAACGGGAGGACCTAAAGATGAAACTCCGCCAGTTTTCCTAAAAGCTGATCCAGATACATTGGCTACGAATGTAGATCTTAATTTGCAAGAGGCTACAATCAACTTTGATGAGTACATTCTTCTGAAAGAATACAGCAAAAATGTGGTTGTTTCGCCATCGTTTCAGATTCCCCCAATTGTGACGCCGCAAGCTTTAGCGAAGAAATATATTTCGATTAAATTTCAAGAACCCTTGTTACCAAATACGACGTATAGTTTCAATTTTGGAGATGCGATTCAAGATTTTAACGAAAATAATAAGTTATCAAACTTTCAATATGTTTTTTCGACAGGTAGTTTTATCGATTCGTTGAAGGTAACAGGTCGTGTAAATTCGTCTTATGATTTCAAATTACCAGAAAAGATATTGGTCGGGCTATATAAAGTAGATAGTACATACAAAGACAGTATCATTCTGCAAAAGAAACCATATTACATTGCGAGAGCCAATGATAAAGGAGAATATCAATTAAATTATTTGGCTTCGGGTAAGTATAAATTAATTGCTTTTGAGGATAAGGTAGAAAATGTGATGTACGATTATGGAAAAGAGCGTTTGGCTTTTCATAACGAACCAATTGAGCTGAATGCGAATCAACAAATCAACTTGAATTTATTCAATCAAAAACCAGATTATCGTAAACCTGAAGCGAGTTTTAAACAAGAAGGTTTAATTGTTTTTAAAACGACAGGAGCAACGGATGATGTTACGATAACGCCGGTTGGGAAAGAATTCAAAACGGCTTATATTCAGAAGTTTCCAAGACAAGATTCGATTAATTTTTGGTTCAATCCAAAAGTGGATACAATTGTAGGAAGAAGTGCAAAATTGAACTTCAAGGTTCAACATAAAGATCAAATTGATGAAGTAAGTGCATTATACTCAAAATCGAATACTGAACGAAAATTAGAATTTAAAGCAATAAATGATCAAAAATTAGCACCAAATAAACCGTTTAAAATTCAGGCAAATGCACCAATAAAATCATTGGATTTATCTAAAATTTATGTGTTTAAGGATACGGTTTCCATACCATTCAAAGTTTCGATCGATACAGTGAATGCTCAGAATTTGAATTTTGCTTTTGAGAAAAATTTAGATGAAAAATTTGAAGTTAATATCTATCCAAATGCGTTGACAGACGTGTTAGGAGAGAAGAATGATACACTTGCTTATCCTATAAAAATGGGAACGCGTGGAGATTTTGGACATTTAAAATTAACGCTTCAAAATACACCATCAAAACCATTTATTTTACAGTTTTTAAAGACTGATAAAGATTTTACAGTAATTGAAGAAATTTATAATCCAGCAAATAAAAACTATTTTGAGTTCAATTTTATTGAGCCAGGAGAATATTTGTTCCGTTTATTGGTTGATGAAAACGAAAATGGAAAATGGGATACTGGCGATTATTTATCAGGTAAACAGCCCGAACCAATTTATTTGTATCCAGAGCCAATTAAAATTAGAGCGATGTGGGATGCGACCGAAACTTGGGTTTTAGGAGAGGCAAATCAACCAGTTTCTTTACCAAATGATGACAAAGATTCGGACAAAAATAGAATACGTCGAGGAGAATTGAAAGAAGGCGAGGAGCGTCAAAATCCACGAACAGCAAATAAGAAATCAGAGGAATAGTTCTCTGATTTTTTTAATTTAGACAATTCGCAAATTTCTCGTAATACTTGCGTATGGTTGTATGTCATAAACTGGACAACCTATTCTGTCCAAAATAATACTTCCTACAATTAAATAAACTTGATATTGAGTTTTAGGTGTATTGTTATCAAAAAGATGTTTACAATTTGTAATTAAAATTGCATTGATAAACTCTTCAACAGTAAGTTCTTCCCATTTAATAAAATGATAATCTAAGAAAATATATTTTAAAATATTAGAATAATTTTTAATTTTTAGATTTAAAAAATTGCTTAAATCTTGAAAGTTATTTATTTGTAAGTAATTTGATATTTTATCTGCTAGTTGAATATGATTTCCAAAATAATCCTGAAATAAAGCATAAAGTGAATTAAATTCTTCTTTGTTTTCGGAAGTAATATCAATCATTTGACAAATTAGGTTTGAAATTTCCCCAACTCGACTTATTTGCTGAATATCTTCATTTTTAAAACGAATATTGAAATGATTTTCAAATTCCATGATTAATTCAACAGTATCTAATCCCATATTTTCTAACTTTCTGGTGCTAAATATATAAAAGGTGAAAGAGGAATGTTTCTCAAAATAGAATAAACCAAAAGGAAGATTAAGAAATTTCTAGCAAAACTTTCGGGAAGATGTAATTTGCCTGACATTGGTTTGCCTAAAAAAATATTTTCAATAATAGCATAATACAATTGTACACAAATGTAAAGTGCAAAAGGCAAAATAAGATTGTATCGTAACGATTGTAAAAAATGTCCGTGAACAAGTAAGGAAAAAGCACGTTGACCGCCACAGCCAGGACACCATAAACCTGTTATTTCATGAAACATACATTTGATAGAAAACGGACTTTGGTTGCTGTAATAACTATAAAAATAGACAATTACCAAAATGGGTAAAAGTGTTGATAGTCCATAAACCAAAATCCGTTTTATCATATGATTAATTTCCGTTAGAGCTTTCTAAAATACTTTTATATTGCTCCATATAAGCATCCATACCTCCTGTAATTAATATCACAACATTTATAATAACACCAATTACACCTAAGCCAATTGCAACGTAAGCTAATATTTTAGAATTTTTAGCTGCTTGTTCAGCTCCTGTAGAATCACCAATATTGTGTTTTGTATTCACTTGATTTGCAAAAACAATCGCGATAATACCCACAATAGTACCGATACAACAAGGAGAACAAAGACCTAAAATAGTTCCGATGATTGCTAAAACAAGGTTGTTTTCTGGTTTTGGTTTAATTTCTTCAAAAGAAGATTGTTGTGGTTGATTAAAATCTTGATTAGATTGGCTAGAATAATCCATAATAATGTTTTTTTAGTTTCGAATAAAAATAGAAAAAATGTTTAAATAAATTTAATAAAATATTTAATATTCTATTGAAATAACATTCGATATAAATCTTCTACTTTTGATATTCTGACGATTCTAATTCCAAAATCTGTATCTTTTATTTTATTGTATTTTGAAACAAAAATTGCATCAAAACCTAGTTTTTCAGCTTCTGTAATGCGTTGTTCAACACGATTCACAGCTCTTATTTCTCCGCTCAAACCGACTTCTCCTGCAAAACAACAATTGTCTGGAACAGCAGAATCTTCGCTTGATGAAAGAATTGCTGCAATAACAGCTAAATCAATCGCAGGATCATCTACTCGAATTCCGCCTGTAATATTTAAGAAAACATCTTTCATATTCAATCGGAAACCTGCTCGCTTTTCCAAAACAGCCAACAACATATTCAATCGTTTGGCATCAAAACCAGTAGCAGTACGTTGTGGAGTTCCATAAACTGCCGTAGAAACTAAAGCTTGAATTTCAATCAACATCGGGCGAACACCTTCCAAAGTTGCTACAATTGCATTTCCGCTTAGTAATTCATCTTTTTTGGTAATTAATACTTCTGACGGATTTGTGACTTCACGCAAACCCGCTCCTTGCATTTCATAAATTCCGATTTCTGCAGTCGAGCCAAAACGGTTTTTGTTTGCACGTAAAATTCGGTAAATATGGTTGCGATCGCCTTCAAATTGCAACACAACATCTACCATATGTTCCAAAATTTTTGGTCCAGCAATTACACCTTCTTTCGTAATATGACCAATTAAAATAATCGGTGTGTTGGTTTCTTTTGCGTATTGAATCAGCTCAAAAGTTGTTTCTCGAATTTGCGAAATACTTCCTGGAGATGATTCTACATAAGTGGTTTGAAGCGTTTGTACAGAATCGACAACAATCAGTTGAGGTTGAATTTCTTTGGCATGCGCAAATATTTTTTGCGTATTAGTTTCGGGTAAAATAAAACATTGATCCGATTCAATTCCAATTCGTTCAGCACGAAGTTTTACTTGCGAAACAGATTCTTCTCCAGATACATACAAGATTTTAATCGTATCTAACTTTAAGGCAACTTGCAACATCAATGTCGATTTTCCAACACCAGGTTCTCCACCAACCAAAATCACTGATCCAGGAACAATTCCGCCTCCTAAAACCCTATCTAATTCTTGGTTTTTCGTTGAAATTCTTATTTCTCCTAATGGATTTATTTCGCGAATATTCAGGGCAAACGTTTTCTCTTTTTTGTCCGATTTATCTTTCCACGATTTTTTTTCGTCGCCTTTGTCTACAATTTCTTCAACAATGGTATTCCATTCGCCACAACTTTTGCATTGTCCCATCCATTGCGCGGTTTGCGTGCCACAGTTTTGGCAGAAATATGTAGTTTTTGTTTTAGCCATAGCTTCAAATTTAGACAAAAATAATGTTTTATCGCGACAAGATATGGAGTTATAAGTGTGAAAAATTTTAATACAATAATCAAAAAACGTTAACAATAATTTACTTTTTTAACAAATTATCAACTTTAGATAAAGTTGAGTTAAATATTGATTTTCAATTATTTTCTCGATTATTTTTAATCATATTTTAAAATGCCAATGAAAAGAACTTTATTTCTTAGCTTTTTTTATATTTTTTGTATTTCTGTCAATGCACAATCGACTTTAATTTCGGGGAAAATTATGGTAGATAATGCGGATGAAATCGTTAATCTTGATGATTTTGTAATCGAAAATTTAACGTCAAATGCATGAACAAAATCAAATGAAAAAGGTCTTTTTTCGATTCGAGTTCAGCCAAACGATGTTTTACTTTTTAAACAAATTGGAATTGAAGAACGTCAGCTTAAGATTTCTGAATCAATGATTAGAAAAGGTTTTATAGACGTTCATCTAAATGTTGAAGTGATAGAATTATCCGAAACGAAAATAAAACCGCTTAAAAAGAATTGGAAAGAAAATATTAGCAAAGAAGAAACGCAAAGCGAAAAAATCAATAAAAGTTTAGGTATTAATGAAGAATTTAAAAATGATATGGTGAAAGCCTATTTTGCTTCGGAATATCTTCGAAAATTAAGAGTTCCCATTCGTTATGAAAATGTGATGGGTTTGATAGAGCAATATTCGGACAAAGAAGTGCAGACGTATAAACATTTTCTGAAAAAGAAAAACCTTGATAAATACGATAAAATCATTCAGCTCAAAGATTATTTCACCGAATATTATTTTGCACATGATTTGAAAATTCCGAAAGGAAATATTCTTGATTTTATTCATTATTGCTTTGTTGAGTTTAAGTTAGAACCACTTTTTAAAGCAAATAATTATGATAAAATCACTTTAATTTTCGAAGAACAAGCACCAAATTATCTTTCTACTATCAACCAAAAAACAATCGAACATGAGTAAAATTTTATTCTTTTTATTCATCATTTCATCAACTTATCTTCAAGCACAAAGCACTTTAATCACAGGAAAAATTATTGTGGATGATGCAGAAGAGGTTATTGATTTGGAAGGAACTTCGATTGAAAATTTAACGACAAAAGCCAAAACAAAAACGAATAATGTTGGCTTATTTTCGATCAATGTGAACTTGAATGATGAATTGATAATCAAACATACGGGAATTGAAGAAAGAAGATTGAAAGTTTCGGAAACTATGATTACAAAAGGTTTTGTGACGATTCATGTAAATATTGAAGTGATTGAATTGAAAGAAGCGAATATCTCGAAATTAGATAAAAATTCGCTCAAAAATTTGGGAAAAGAAAAATCATTTCAAGAAAAATTGAATGATGAAGCGGGTTTTACTTCTCTAGAATTTAAAGCGGAACTTAATCTTAAACATGATGAGGAAAGAGTGAATAGAACAATAAAACAAGTTGGTGGAGTTAATTTACTTGGGTTGTTAAATGTGTTTAAAAGTCCGAAAAAGCGAATGAAAAATCCAGTTCCGATAAAAGTTGTGAAAGAAGATCAATTGTCGGCGTTGCATAAATTTTTTACGACATATTATTTTGTGAATGATTTGAAAATTCCAGAAGGAAAAATAAACGAGTTTTTAGATTATTGTTATTCAAATTTTGATTTTCCGAAATTGTTGCGAGATAATAATTTTGATGAAATTCTTTTTATAATTGAAGAACAAGCGCCGGTTTATTTGTCAAAAATCAAAAAGAATGAATAAAATTTTACACGTTATAATTTTCGGTTTGATGAGCACTTTTTCTTTTGCGCAAACAACCTTGATTACTGGAAAAGTAGTGATTGATGATGGTGTTGCTGGGCAAGATGCGGTAGACAATATTTTGGTGACAAACGAATCGACGAATGCGAAAACGTTTACAAATGCGAGCGGAATGTTTTCAATTAAAGCTTCTGTGGGAGATGAATTGGTGATTACACATGATTTTTATATCGAACGAAAAATCAAAATTACATCGGATATTTTAGTAAAAGGAATGCTGACGATTCATTTGAATATTGAAACGATTGAACTTGCTGAAGCGCGAATTAATACGTTGGACAGAAATTTTAAGAATAACATCAAGTTAGAACACGGAAAAGTAGATGAATTGTATGATAATTTGAACTTGGGTTTTAATCCAAATTTGCGTTTCCGAAAGATAAATCCTAACATGACTTCTACAATTAATAATAATGGATTGTTGGATCCGTCGAATTGGATAGCAACTATTTCTGGACAAAAGAAAAAAGATAAAAAACAAAACGAATATTTCAAAAAGGTAGATAAAATCAAGGATTTAGAGAATTATTTCACCTCAAATTATTTCATCGAAACATTGAATATTCCCGAAAATAAAGTCACTGATTATGTGCGTTATTGCTATGCGAATTTTGAATTAGAGAAACTCGTAAAAGAAAATAAATACGATAAGATTACAGAAATTTTAGAAGAACAAGCGCCTAAATATTTGGAAATGATAAAGAAATAAAATGTATATTTAATGAAACTTATTAGCTATGGAATTACTTTTTGTATTGTTTGTCAATCTTATTTTCTTTTTTGTTATGAAAATAAGTTATAAAATAAATCCTTGGGAAATCAATAAAATGGTAAAGCTTTGGAATCGTAGTTTTGGAGGTATGTGATTATTGTGTAGAATCTCGTCGAATTCGTGCGATTTTGTAAATAGCAATCAATCCAAAACTAATCATCGATACAATTTGAGCTATATAAAGAATTAACCCAAAATAATCGCCAATAGCTCGTCCTTCGTGCTGATCTCCGCCTTTTGCTAAATAAACGGCCGAAAATGCAATCGACATAATATACGGATAAGCCAAACCTCCCGAAACAGGCAAAATCATTCCCAAAGATCCTGCAATCAATAGAAATAAACCTTCTGGTATACCAAAATTTTTGGTGTCTGGAAAAGCAAAGAAAACAAGGAAAGTCATTAGGAAATAACAAATCCAAAGTGCGAAAGAATAAAAGATGAATAAGCCTCTTTTTTCTAATTTCGAGATTGATTTTATACCTTCCCAAAGTCCAAATAGAAAGGTTTTGATTTTTTCAAAAAACTTTAATTGACTAATTTTTTTCCAGAAAATAGCGATTAATCCAATTCCTAAAACAAGAACTCCAATTGTGATGTAGTATTTTAAGAAAGAAGGTTCTGCTGTTGGTTGATGTGCTTTTTCTTTGTTTCCTAATTCTACAAATTTGATGAATGTTTCATAATTGAAAATAAGTGTTAAACCGAAAAATAATCCCAAAAATAAAACGTCAATTACACGCTCTAAAACTACTGTTCCGAAAGATTTCTCAAACGGGACTTTTTCCATTTTATAGAAACTTGTTGCACGAGCCACTTCGCCACTTCGAGGAATGGTCAAATTCATAAAATATGCAAATGCAATTGCCCAAAAACCAGATGAGGTTTGTGTGTTGTAGCCCATTGGCTTTAGAAGAAGATTCCAACGAGCGGCGCGTATCCAATATGTGAGAATACTGATTGCCATAGATGCAAAAATCCAAAAATAATTGGTTTGTTTTAAAACTTTTGCAACTCGTTCGAAATCAATTTGCTTCACTGTTACCACGACAAAAAATACGGCTAACAATGAAGCAGTGATTAAGAAGAGCGATTGTTTGATCTTACTCTTCATATAAATTGTTGAAAATTAATTTCTTAATCTAAACGATTGTTCTCGTTAGGGAAAACAATTGTTGGTTCGTATGTTTTGGCTTCCTCAAACTCCATCATCGCATACGTAATGATGATAACTGTGTCACCAACTTGTACTTTACGCGCTGCAGGTCCATTCAGACAGATTTCGCCACTTCCACGTTTACCTTTTATAATATAAGTTTCAAATCGTTCGCCATTCTCTTGTACCACGATTTGTACTTTCTGACCCACAACCATATTGGCAGCATCTATCAAATCTTCGTCGATTGTAATACTTCCGATGTAGTTTAATTTTGCGTCTGTTACCTTAACTCTATGTATCTTAGAGTGAAAAACTTCTACCATCATAATCTTGCAAAGTTACACTGAACTTATAAATTTCAAAACCTGTTTCAATATTTTTCTATTGATTTGAGAAATTTATTATATTTAATTAAAACTGAATATTATCGATTAAACGTACATCACCTGCATAGGCAACGACAAATCCACGAATATTATAGGCCTCAGAAAAATGTTCGATAGACAACAAGGTTTCTTCATCTGTTATTTCAAAATATTCTAATTCGAAGGGTGAATTTTTGAATTCATTTTCGACGAAAGCTTTTACTTCAGCAACATCTTTTCCTTCATTTTTTAGCGTTACAGCTTGCGATAAAATTGAATAAATTTGAGGGGCATCCGAAGTTTGTTGCGTTGATAAACGTGCATTTCTTGAACTAAATGCTAAACCAGAATCTGCTCTATGAATTGGCATTGGAACAATTTCGACATCTAAATTTTCTTGTTTTACCATTTCTTGAATGATACGAATTTGCTGAAAATCTTTCTCTCCAAAATATGCTCTTGTTGGTTGAACTGCTTTGAATAATTTGCAAACAATTGTAGCTACTCCATCAAAATGTCCAGGGCGAGAAGTGCCTTCCATCACTTGGTCTATTGTACCAAAATCGTAATGTTTTGCACCTTCATTTGTTTCATATAAATCTTCAACAGTAGGCATATAGACAAAATCACAGCCATTTTTCATTAACAATTCTTTATCATTTTCCTCAGTTCGAGGATATTTTGCTAAATCTTCTGCATTATTAAATTGTGTCGGATTGACAAAAATGCTGACGATTGTGTAGTCGTTTTGAGCTTTAGAAGCTTTGACCAAAGACATGTGACCTTCGTGTAAAGCGCCCATTGTAGGGATAAAGCCAATGGTTTTGTTTTGGTTTTTTAACTCGACGATTGCGGGAGTTAATTTTTCCTTTTCGTTAAATATAACCATAACACTGATTTGTTAAAAAAAAACTAATATCTCGCAAAGCTACTATAAGCAAATAATATATCAACATTTTTTTGTAAATTTGTGCCTTATTATTCATTAGGAAAAGAGAGTAGAAATTATGGAAGGAAAGCGCATATTGTATGTAACAACAGAAATGGTACCTTACTTTCCTGAAAATCCGATGTCTTCACAAGCATTAGATTTGCCAAAAATCATGCAAAGTAGTGGCGCAGATGTAAGAATCTTTATGCCAAGATTTGGAGCAATTAACGAAAGAAGACACCAATTACACGAAGTAATACGACTTTCAGGTATGAACATGATTATTAATGATTTGGATCAACCATTAATCATTAAAGTCGCTTCTGTTCCAGGAGAAAGACTACAAGTGTATTTTATTGATAACGAAGAATATTTCAAACGTAAAGAAGTTTATGGAGAAGATAATGGATTATTTTCTGATAACGACGAGCGTTCTATTTTCTTCGCAAAAGGAGTTTTAGAGACAGTAAAAAAATTAAACTGGAAACCAGATGTTGTTCACGTAATGGGTTGGATGTCTAGTTTAGTACCATTGTATCTAAAAAAATATTATTCTGACGATCCTTTCTTTCAAGATGCGAAAGTTGTTGTTTCTTTATTTGACAACGGATTTGAAGGAGAATTAGATAACGAATTAGTTAAAAAATTAGCTTTTGATAAGGTAGAAGCTGATGTACAAACATATTTAGAAAAACCTACACATTTGGGTATGATTCAAGCTTCTTTACAATATGCAGATGCAGTTGCGAAAGGAGAAGAGATGATTCCAGAAGATGTGAAAAACTATATCAACCAACAAAATATTCCTCTATTAGACTATTGTTCTAAAGAACAAGCAAAAGAAGTTTACAACAACTTCTATCTTGAGGAAGTAATGAACTCTAATTAAAATCTGTTTAGATTAATGAAAAAATTTTTGAATGTCCTTTCTGTGTCTGTTGCAATGATGATTGGAATGGGAGCAATTGTTTCGTGTGAGAATGAAACACTAGGATTAGATAACAATGTGATTAGAGGTGAGGCAGAAGGAAATGTAAAATCCTTAGATGTTATTGCTTTTAATGCAAATTTTGATACGCTTCGTACAGATAAATTTGTACTTCAAAATGGAGCTTTTGGTGTGTACAACGAACCAATTTTTGGTTCTACATCCTCTAAGTTTTATACACAAATTAGACCTTCGTCTATTGGTGATCAGGATTTTGGAACAGAACCTAAAGTAGATTCTGTGAATTTGGTAATTCCAGTTTATTACAACACGACTAAAGATCCAATTTCTAAAGATACGATCAATCTTTCTAAACCTGGAGAGAAACCAAAAGATACAGATACAATCCAAATTACAACAAAGTATGCAGTAGACTCTTTGTATGGGAATAAGGATTTGACAATGACGTTGAAAATTAAAGACATTAATACGGTTTTATATAAAGACACAAAATATTTTTCAACATTAAGTGGCATTGAATCTCCAATTTCTGTTAATTCAAGAGTAATCGGAAAAGCTACAATCGGAAAAACAGTAACAGGAAAAGTTGTTAAACAAAAAACTGGAACTTCTAATATTTCTGAGGTTGTTCCTGGTTACAAAGTTTCTTTAGATCCAGATTATTTCGATGAAAAAATTATTAAAAATGCTAAAACAGGATTACTTTCTGATTACGCAACATTTATTCGTGAAAATATCAAAGGTTTAGAGTTTTCTGTAGAAGAATCAAATGGATTTATTGTCAATTTTAATCCAAATAAAATTGACTTGAATATGTATTATTCATATAAAAATCCAACTGCAAAAACAGATTCAGACACAAGTTACAAAGAACGTTTGAGTGGAACTTATGCATTTGATATGACAAATCAGTGGAATTCTGGTACTGCAAATAATGCCAATATTATTGCTTCTCAAATCGTAAATAATACAATAGGGTCTACTTATTCTACAATCAAACCTGATGAAGTGAATGGTGATGCAAGATTGTATTTAAGCGGAATGAGTGGGAATTATGCAAAATTAAAATTCAATCAAACTCAATTAGATGAATTAAAATCTGAGATGACAAAAACTAATATTGTGATTCTTGGCGCAAAATTAAAATTCTATATTGATGGTTCTACAGGTTTTCCAAAACCTCCTTATTTAGTGGCTTGGAATAATTACAAAAAAGATGATAAAGTTATAAATGAATTGTATGCAGACGTTTTAGAATTCTATAATTCTTACCCTACATCAGTTCACTTTAATCCTATTGTAAAAGGAGATACGGATTATTATACAATTGATATCACGAAACATCTAAAAAGCATGTTAGAGAAAGGAAATGAGTTTAAAGATCAAACGATGTTTATTACAATGGGTAATTTTATAACATCTGTTAGTTATGCAACAACTATTAATAGTACAAATCCTTATCAAAATGATAGAGCTTATAATCCATACAGAATTGTTTTACATGGAAATAATTCGGAAGTAGCGGATAAAAAATTGAAATTATTGGTATATTACTCTCAAAAATAGGGCGTATTATATTTAACGAATTTAACTAAAATACTATAAAATATTATGTGTGGAATTGTAGGATATATTGGACATCGCGAAGCGTACCCAATTATTATTAATGGACTAAAAAGACTAGAATATCGTGGATATGATAGTGCAGGTTTAGTTCTTTCTACTGGTACCGATTTTGAATTGGTAAAAACAAAAGGAAAAGTTTCAGATTTAGAAGATAAATCAGCAAGTTTAGATAAAACACCTCATTTAGGAATTGGGCATACACGTTGGGCAACACATGGTGTTCCAAATGATGTAAACTCTCATCCTCATATGTCTAATAATGGACGTTTGGTATTGGTTCATAACGGAATTATTGAAAATTATGAATCAATCAAACAATTATTAAAAGACAAAGGGTACGTTTTTCATAGTGATACAGATACAGAAGTTTTAGTAAACTTTATTCAATTATTTCAAGAAGAACAAAATTTAAACTTAACTGACGCAGTTCGTTTAGCTTTGAATGAAGTGATTGGGGCTTATGCGATAGCTGTTTTAGACAAAGAAGAAGCAAATACAATTGTTGTAGGTCGTTTAGGTTCTCCATTAGCAATTGGTATTGGAGATAACGAATTTTTCGTTGCTTCTGATGCTTCTCCGTTTATCGAGTTTACAAAAGATGCGGTTTATTTGGAAGATGGTGACATGGCCACAATTACTTTAGATAAAGAAGTTGATGTACGTACAATCCATAACAATGAAGCAGTTTCTTTAGATGTTCAAGAGTTACAATTAAATATTGAAGCGATTGAAAAAGGTGGTTACGAGCATTTCATGTTAAAAGAAATCAACGAACAACCTCGTTCTATTCGTGATACAATGCGTGGACGTTTATTAGTAGACGAAGGCGTTATTAAAATGGCTGGTATTTGGGATCATCAAGAAAAATTCTTGAATGCAAAACGTATCATCATTGTTGCTTGTGGAACTTCTTACCATGCAGGTTTGGTTGCAGAATACATGATCGAAGATTTCGCTCGTATTCCTGTAGAAGTAGAATATGCATCTGAGTTCCGTTACCGCAATCCAATCATCAATAAACACGATGTCGTGATTGCAATTTCTCAATCTGGAGAAACAGCAGATACATTGGCAGCACTTAAATTAGCAAAAGAAAATGGTGCATTTATCTTTGGAATTAACAATGTTGTAGGTTCTTCTATTGCTCGTATTACAGATGCTGGTGCCTATACACATGCGGGACCAGAAATTGGTGTTGCATCAACAAAAGCATTTACAGCTCAGTTAACAATTTTAGCATTGATTGCCTTAAAATTAGGTAAACAAAACGGTGAATTATCAACAGAGAAATTTACATTGTTAACACGAGAATTAGAGCGTATTCCAGATTTAGTTCAACAAATTTTAGATAACTGTGAAGGGGTTGTTGATCAAATCGCAGAAAAATACAAAGACAACAGAAATGCAATTTATTTAGGACGTGGATACAACTATCCATCGGCTTTAGAAGGAGCATTAAAATTGAAAGAGATTTCATATATCCACGCAGAGGGTTATCCAGCAGCAGAAATGAAGCACGGACCAATTGCCTTATTGGACGAAAATATGCCAGTTATTGTTATTGCAACGAAAAAAGGTTATTACGAAAAAGTAGTTTCTAATATTCAAGAAATTAAATCACGTAGTGCTAAAGTAATTGCAATTGTGAATGATGGTGATGATCAAGTAACTGCTATGGCAGATGATTACGTAGTAATTCCAGAAACAGCAGAAGAATTCTCTCCAATCCTAACAGCTATTCCATTACAATTATTATCGTACTGGATTGCCGTTAAATTAGGTAAGAATGTAGATCAGCCTCGTAATTTGGCAAAATCTGTTACTGTAGAGTAAAAAATTATTACAGCGTTTATATAATTAAGGGATGATGTTTTAAAATCATCCCTTTTTCATTTTATAAGTTTAATTTAATTATTAATTTCACCAAAAATAACATCATGTTTACAGGAATCATTGAAGGAGTTGGAAAGCTTATAAAAGCAGAGAAAGATCAATCAAATTTACATTTATGGATTGAAGCAGATTTTTGTGATGAATTAAAAATTGATCAAAGTGTTGCTCACAATGGAGTGTGTTTAACAGTTGTTGATTTCAAATATGGTCTTTACAAAGTCACTGCTATAGAGGAAACCTTACAAAAAACAAATTTTAACACTTTAAAAGAAGGTGATTTGATCAATTTAGAACGATGTTTGCAGTTCAATGGTCGTATCGATGGTCATATTGTTCAAGGACATGTTGATCAAACCGGAAAAATTGTTTCGATAGAAAACCAAAATGGTAGCTTTTTTGTTACAGTAGAATATGATGAAGTATCGTCTGGAAATGTTACAGTAGAAAAAGGTTCGATTTGTCTTAACGGAATTAGTTTAACAGTTGTAGACAGTAAAGTTGGACAGTTTTCGGTTGCAATTATTCCATATACTTGGGAGTTTACAAACCTTAATCAAGTGAAAGTGGGCGATACAATGAATTTAGAATTTGATATCTTAGGAAAATACGTCAAAAGATTATTCCAACAATAAAAATGATTAGAAAAAAAAATAACCTATCGCTACCCGTTCGTATTATCATTTATATGGTAACGATTTTGTTATTTACAGCAGGTGCTATCTTGCTGATTACTGCCAATCATTTCAATGAACAAACTAAACAATATCACGAAGATATTCTCAAACGAAAAGTTAGAGCGGTAGAGTCTGCGATAGATTACGAAATGGATAATTATCCTGGAATTGCAACCAAAGATAATATTCACGAGATTTTAGAAGATGGTTTTCTTCGCATCGGTGATATCAATAAAACCGATATTGTAATTTATGATTTACGTGGTAATAAAATTTTAACCACTCAGCCGGTTTCAACGACTTATAATGTTTTGCCTCAAAAAATATTAGACAAACTACAAAAGTCAAATGATTTTATTGTAACGAATAAAGATACCGCTGATGATAACAATCTTTATTCGTCTTATAGTCATATCAAAAATTATTACAATGAAAACATTGCTATTCTCTGTCTACCTTATCAATCTAACCAAGATTTTTTACAACAAGACATGTTTACCTTAATTGGGAGTTATGGATTAGCTTTTGGAGTTATTCTTTTGTTTGGGACGTTAGCGGTTTATTTTGTTACTAAACGTACATTGAATAAACTTTGGTCATTTGCAGATCGTATTCGCGAAACAGAAGTTATTGTAAACAATATGCCGATTCGTTACGATGGTAACGATGAAATAAAGGTTCTGGTAGATTCTTATAATGATATGTTGTACCGATTGCGGGAACAATCAGATTTGTTGGCTAAACAAGAACGTGAAGAAGCCTGGAGAGATTTTGCAAAACAAGTGGCGCATGAAATCAAAAATCCATTAACACCAATGCGATTAATGATTCAAAATTATATGCGAAAATTTGATATCAATGATCCGAATCTTGAAGAAAAGACGATGCGAACAACTAATATTTTATTGCAACAAATTGATACCATTTCTGCGATTGCCGAAGCTTTTTCAGATTTTGCTAAAATGCCTTCTCGTAACGATGAAAAAATCGATGTAGTTGATGTTATAAAAAACACGCTTTATGTTTTTCCAATGGAGTTTATCGAATTTAATTATTCTCCAAACATCATCATGATGCGTTTTGATAAACAATATTTGAATCGAATTATTACAAACATTACAAAAAATGCATTTCAATCTATTCCGCAATCTCGTATTGCGAAAGTTAAAGTAGATGTGTTTTTAGTAGGAGGTTTCTTACATCTAACCATTCAAGATAATGGGGATGGAATTCCTGTCGAATCGCAAGATTCTATTTTTGTTCCAAAGTTTACAACAAAGAATAGTGGAATGGGAATTGGTTTGCCAATGGTCAAAAAAATTATTGACGATTATGACGGAACAATTCGTTTCGAAACCGAAATTTCTGTTGGTACAACATTCTACATTTTGATTCCTTACAATGAATAGAAAACCTTTTCGATTCAAACAATTCGAAATTTTTCAAGATAAAACCGCAATGAAAGTAGGCACAGATGGTGTTTTACTTGGTGCTTGGGCTGATTTAAAAAGTGGAAATACTATTTTAGATATTGGTACAGGAACTGGATTAATTTCGTTGATGTTAGCGCAACGTTTTCCTCTTTCTATGATTGATGCAATAGAAATTGATAACGATGCTTTTTTACAAGCAAAAGAGAATTTCGAGAATGCACCTTTTTCAGATCGATTAACCATTTTTAATTCATCGCTTCAAGATTATTCAACCAATAAAGAATATGATTTGATTGTCAGTAATCCACCTTTTTTTGTGGTGAATAATACGGTTGATTTTGATGCGCGTAAACAAGCACGCCAGCAAGAAACGTTGACTTTCGAAGAATTAATAAAAAAAACTGCCGAATTACTACAAAAAGACGGATTAGCGAGTTTTATAATTCCATACGATCAAATGGGTGATTTTTGTATGATAACGGCTCAAAACGCTTTAAAACTATCTAGAGTCGTTTATATCAAAGGGAATTCGACAACAGCAACAAAACGTGTGTTGTTAGAATTTAGTTTTCATGAAAATGATGTAGAAAAAAAAGAATTAATCATCGAAGTCGATCGTCATCAATACACAGAAGATTATATCGATTTAACAAAAGATTTTTACTTGAAAATGTAATTTTCATCAAAGATGAAAATCTTTGAGTAAACTACTTATTTTATATCAAATAGAAATGTATTTCTATGTGTCTATGTGGTGAATTATTCTAAAGTTTAAAACATAAAAAAACCGAGCAATTTGCTCGGTTTTATATTTATTTCTGATTTTCAAAATGAGTTAAAAACTCATTCTCAACCTCAATCTAAATCTTAAATCGTTGGTCCACCAGCTAATAAATCAGCAGTTGCAAACTCTTCAAATTTCTTAAAGTTCGCTTTGAATTTATCTGCTAATTCTTTCGCATTTGCTTCGTATGCTGCTGTAGAATCAAAAGAAGTAGCTGGACTTAATTTTTCTGAAGCAACACCTTCGATTGCAACTGGAACTTCAAATCCGAAATAAGGATCTTTTTTGAATTCTGTATTGTTCAAATCTCCGTTTAAAGCTGCATTGATAACTGCACGTGTATCTTTTAAAGACATACGCTCTTTTTTACCATTCCAACCTGTATTGATTAACCAAACATTTACACCAGTTTTCTCAACTTTATCGCTCAACATTTCAGCATATTTAGTTGGATGTAATGGCATAAATGGTGCACCAAAACATGTAGAAAATGTAGTTTGAGGCTCTGTAACACCAGCTTCTGTACCAGCAACTTTAGATGTATATCCAGAGATAAACAAGTAAGCTGCTTGATCTGGGTTTAATTTTGCAATTGGAGGGAAAACTCCGTAAGCATCAAACGATAAGAAGAAAATATTTTTAGGATTTTTTCCTACAGATGGAACTGCAATATTTTCGATATAATCAATTGGATAAGAAACACGTGTATTTTCTGTGATAGATGTATCTGTAAAATCAACCTCGTTAGTACCTGGAATTAATTTACAGTTTTCTAATAAAGCTCCGTCTTTGATCGCTGCAAAAATTTCTGGTTCACCTTCTGGAGATAAGTTGATAACTTTTGCGTAACAACCACCTTCAAAATTGAAAACCGTATTGTCTTCTGTCCATCCGTGTTCGTCATCACCAATCAAACGTCTGTTTTTGTCTGCTGATAAAGTTGTTTTTCCTGTTCCAGATAAACCAAAGAACATTGCTGTATCTCCATTTTCACCAGAGTTTGCAGAACAGTGCATTGGTAAAGTATTTCTGAATACTGGCATGATGAAGTTTAAGGCAGAGAAAATACCCTTTTTCATTTCTCCTGTATAACCAGTTCCTCCGTTTAAAACGATTTTACGTTTAAAATTTAAGATAGAGAAATTGTGTTGTCTTGTACCATCTTCATTAGCGTCTGCAACAAAAGTTGGCGCATTGATAATTGTCCATTCAGAATCACCAAAGTTTTTTAATTCTTCTTCCGTTGGACGAATAAACATGTTATAGATAAATAAATTAGCCGCAGGAGTTTCTGTAATTGCTCTAATTTTTGTTTTGTAAGAATCATCAGCACAAGCAAAAGCATCACGTACATAAATTTCGCGGTTGCTTAAATGCTCAACAACTTTATCATACAAAGCATCAAATTTATCAGAATCGAAAGGAATATTGATGTTTCTATCCCACCAAACGTTTTCTGCAGTAATATCATCTTTTACAATAAAACGGTCTTTAGGTGAACGACCTGTAAATTCTCCTGTTAACATATTTACTGCTCCAGAAGATGTAATTTCTCCTTGTCCTAGCTCTACCATTTTCTCCGTAAGCTCTTCAGGAGATAATTGATAGTTAATTTTGGAATTTTTTATTCCGTAAGATGCCAATTCTATGCTCATTTTTGTGATTTTTATAGTATTTTAAAATATTAAAGGTAAAAACTTTGGACAAAGTTACAATAAAAAGAAGCGTGAAAAATTTGACTTATGTCATTCACTTAAACGTTTTCGTGAATATTTATTCACCATATATTTGCAAGTTCTTATGCGTGCATATAAAAAAAAGCTTGTATTTAATATAAGTTTTATATTTTTGCACTAGTTTACAACAATTAAAATTAGAAAATTATGTCTGACATTACATCAAGAGTGAAAGCAATTATCGTAGATAAATTAGGAGTTGACGAAAGCGAAGTTACGCTAGAAGCAAGTTTCACTAACGATTTAGGAGCTGATTCATTAGACACAGTAGAATTAATCATGGAATTCGAAAAAGAATTTGATATCCAAATTCCAGACGATCAAGCAGAAAAAATTTCTACTGTAGGTCAAGCTGTAACATACATCGAAGACTTAAACAAGTAATAGTTCCTATTTTATGGAATTAAAAAGAGTAGTAGTAACAGGTTTAGGCGCGCTAACACCAATCGGAAATACATACCAAGAATATTGGAATGGATTAGTGAATGGTGTAAGTGGCGCTGCGCCTATTACGCTTTTTGACGCAACTCTTTTTAAGACACAATTTGCTTGTGAGATCAAGAACTTCAATATTGAAGATCATTTTGATCGTAAAGAGGCAAGAAAAATTGACCGTTGTGCCCAATTGGGAATTATTGCAGCTAGAGAGGCAATAAAACACAGTGGAATCTTAGAAGATGCAAATGTAAACAAAGAGCGTATCGGCGTTATATGGGGATCTGGTATCGGTGGAATTAAAACTTTTGAAGAAGAAGTTTCTAATTACGCAACAGGAAATGGAACACCACGTTTCAATCCTTTCTTTATCCCTAAGATGATTGCAGATATCACGCCTGGTCATATTTCAATGGAATTTGGTCTTATGGGACCTAATTATACAACTGTTTCGGCA
Source organism: Empedobacter sp. UBA7611 (assembly GCF_002484365.1). NCBI lineage: Bacteria > Pseudomonadati > Bacteroidota > Flavobacteriia > Flavobacteriales > Weeksellaceae > Empedobacter > Empedobacter sp. UBA7611. The sequence goes on along the minus strand of NZ_DLJR01000019.1, from coordinate 20,793 downwards.
TGTGCCTCTTCTACAAACGCAATTATTGATGCTTACATGTTATTAAGACTTGGAAAAGCTGATGCAATTGTTGCAGGAGGGTCAGAAGCTGCGATTACAGCTGCAAGTATTGGAGGTTTCAATGCATTACATGCGTTATCTACACGAAACGATGATCCACAAACTGCTTCTCGTCCATTCGACAAAGACCGTGACGGTTTTGTAATGGGAGAGGGAGCTGGATGTATTGTGTTAGAAGAGTACGAACATGCAATTGCACGTGGAGCTACCATTTATGCTGAATTAGTAGGAACAGGAATGACAGCAGATGCACATCATATTACAGCACCACATCCAGAAGGATTAGGCGCATTAAATGTGATGAGAGAGGCTTTATTAGACGCAAATATCAATGTAGAAGATGTAGATCATATTAATATGCATGGAACATCTACACCATTAGGTGATATTGCAGAATCTAAAGCAATTCAAAAATTATTTGGAGAACATGCTTATAATATTCAAATCAATTCAACAAAATCTATGACTGGTCACTTATTAGGTGGTGCAGGGATTATTGAAGCGATTTCGGCTATTGGAGCAATCAATAACAGTATCGTTCCACCAACAATTAATCATTTTACGGATGATGAAAATCTTGATCCGAAAATCGATTATACATTTAATAAAGCAAAAGAGAAAAATGTAGATTATGCATTGAGTAATACTTTTGGTTTCGGTGGTCACAATGCTTGTGTGATATTTAAGAAGTATAAGTAATGTCTTTCTTAAAAAAATTATTTTCTTTTAAAAATCATCGTGATGATTCAAATTCATCTGATCCTTTTTTGAAATTTTTGAAGTCGATTTTGGGTTATACTCCTCGCAATGTTGAGGTTTTTAAAGAAGCATTTACCCACAGATCTGCACAGAAAAAAGATGAAAATGGAAACAGTATAAACTTTGAAAGATTAGAGTTTTTAGGAGATGCATTACTTGGTGCTTCTGCAGCAATGCACTTATACTACAAAGCGCCCGATCAACAAGAAGGTTATTTAACAAAAATGCGTTCTAAAATTGTTTCGCGTAAACAATTGAATGCCGTTTCGAAACAACTTGGCTTGTTGGATTATTTGGATCCAATGAACAATCACAACAATTTGGGTGAAGATGTAAATGGTGATATGTTGGAGGCGTTGGTTGGTGCAATTTATGTTGATGGAGGTATAGCTGCAGTACAAAAATTTATTCAAGTCAAAATTATTGACCCTTATGCGGATTTAGATCGTTTGGAGCACACGATTACAAGTCACAAATCGTTGATTTTGGAATGGAGTCAAAAAACGAGAAATACGATAAGATTCAATACATTTGAGGAGCAAAACGCAGAAGATTTGCAGGTTTTTGTGTCAGTAATCCGTCTCAATGATAAAGTTATCTCGAAAGGGAGAGGAACTTCTAAAAAGAAAGCCGAAGAAAGCGCAGCAAAACGCGCGTACTATTCGCTACAAAAGAAAATAGAAAAAGTTTAGAAACATGGCAGAATTACTCTTATATGATGATTGGATAGATTTTCATCTCATAGGCGTAAATTCTAGTTTTAACACTTCTACACAATTTATTTTCCATCTCAACTCTACTTTTGATACGCGTTTTCAGCGTATTCAGGATTTGGATATTCGGTTAGATGAGCATACTTATTTTTTCGAAACCTATCAATGGTTAGATGAAGCAAATAAAATAGATTATCATATTATTAAAAATACGCCAAATCAATCCGATTTTAAAAAAAATGAAGTAGATTTATCCAATCTTTTCAAAGGGAGCGTTATTCTTGTGCCAAATTACAAGGATTGCAACTATGTTGTAAAAATCTCTGGTTGGGAAGATGAACTACAATATCTTCAACTACCATTTGTAGAAAAAGATTTTATAAAAACGATCAAAAAAATAGATATCGATTTGATTAGCAATGCAGATCAATTGGTTTTCTAACAAAATATTGTGCATAAAAAAAGGGAAAAATTATGATTTACGATAGACAATATCTTAAAAAGACAAAAATTGTTGCGACTTTAGGTCCGGCAACCGATAGTCCAGAGATTTTATTAGAAATGATGAGAAAAGGAACAGATGTGTTCCGTATCAACTTTTCGCACGCAGACTATGCGGATGTGAAACGTAAGATTGAAACAATTCATCAATTAAATAACGATCATGGCTACAATACAGCAATTTTAGCGGATTTACAAGGTCCTAAGTTGCGTATTGGAAAAATGGAACACGAAGATTTCGTAATCAATCCAGGAGATATTTTAACTTTCACAAACGAGGATGTTGTAGGAACGAAAGAAAAAGTTTTTATGACGTACAAAAAGTTTGCGCAAGATGTGCAAGTGGGAGAAAATATTTTGATTGATGACGGAAAATTAATCTTCAAAGTAATCGAGACAAACGGAACAGATACTGTAAAAGCAGAAACGATTCAAGGAGGTCCGCTACGTTCTAAAAAAGGAGTTAACTTACCAAATACCAATATTTCTTTACCTGCTCTAACAGATAAAGATAAAGAAGATGCAAAATTCGCAATCGAAAATCGTGTAGATTGGTTTGCATTATCTTTCGTTCGTTCTGGACAAGATGTAAAAGATTTATCAGAATTTATCAAAGAAAATGGAACATTAAAAATTCCAATTATCTCTAAAATTGAAAAACCTGAAGCATTAGAAAATATCGATGATATTTTAGAATTTTCTGATGGATTAATGGTTGCTCGTGGAGATTTAGGAGTTGAGGTTCCGTTTGAAATCGTTCCAAAAGCGCAAAAACAATTAATTGACAAAGCGAAATTAGCTCGTAAACCAGTTATTGTTGCAACGCAAATGATGGAAACAATGATTTCGAGTTTGACACCAACTCGTGCGGAGGTTTCTGATGTTGCAAATGCAGTTTTTGATGGAGCAGATGCAGTAATGTTATCTGGAGAAACTTCTGTAGGACAATATCCTGTACAAGTTATCGAGAAAATGACGAAGATTCTTCAAACTGTTGAAGATGATGAGCACGTACATGTACCAGAACACAAACCAAAGATCAAAAACGAACGTTTCGTAACTGATATGGTTTGTTATAATGCAGCTAGAATGGCAGAAGATACAGGAGCGAAAGCAATTGCAACTTTAACGTATTCTGGTTATACAGCTTTCCAAATTTCTTCTCATCGTCCAAATTCATTTATTTTGGTTTTCAATCCAAGTAAACGTATTAACCGTATGTTGAATTTGTTATGGGGAGTNNGTAAATATCTTAGCGAAAAATGCGGGTTATGTAGAATATGGTGATTATATCATCAATCTGAATGCAATGCCAGCATTTGAGAAAGGAATTACCAATACATTACGTATTTCGATGATTTAATAAAATCAATACTAATACTTTAAAGCGTTCAATTTTGAACGCTTTTTTTGTGTTTAAAAGAAAAATCATAATAGAATGTTATGATATAGTAGTTTTTAATATCTTTACGAGTTCGAATTAGAAGAATTTATGTGTATTTATAATGTGATCTTATCTGGTGGTGTTGGGAGTAGACTTTGGCCACTTTCACGAAAAAGTCATCCCAAACAATATTTACCTTTGTTTAATGGGCAATCTTTATTTGAGTTAACGATTCAGAGAAATCGTCCAATTGCTGATAAATTAATGGTGATTGGGAATAAAGATAATGACCATTTAAGTCAAGAAGTGCTTGATAAAATGAATGTTGAATACACGAAAATTGTAGAGGCTGTTCCACGTAATACTGCAGCGGCAATTGCATTTGCAGCTTTAGCAGTTGAGGATGATGATATTCTAATTGTGACACCATCTGATCATTTGATTGAAGATATGGAAGCCTATCAAGAAGCGATGAATAGAGCAATCGAATTAGCACAAAATGACTATATCGTCACATTTGGAGTGCATCCAACTCGTCCAGAAACAGGGTATGGCTATATTGAGCACAAAGAAGACACTGTGTTATCGTTTCGCGAAAAACCAAATCATATTACGGCGCAAGATTTTATCGAGCAAGGGAATTTTTTGTGGAACAGTGGAATGTTTTGTTTCAAAGCACGTGTTTTATTGAAAGAACTAAAGAAATTTGAAAAAGAAATTTACGAAGCTTCAAAAATTGCTTGGGCAGATAATATCAATGGGGAGTTGAACGAAGAACTTTCAATGAATATTCCATCAAATAGTATCGATTATGCCGTAATGGAACGAAGCAAGAAGATAAAAGTAGTTCCAGCAAAATTTGTTTGGAATGATTTAGGTTCTTTCGAATCCTTGTATGATTATTTTGTGATGAACGGACATTATGTCGATCGTAATGGAAACATGGTGATTGGAACAGATGTTTATACTTCTTTTGTCGGTTTGCAAAACACTATTTTTGTGAATACCCCAACCGCGAATTTAATTCTACAAAAAGAATATTCGCAGGAAGTAAAGAATGTTTATACGCATTTAGAAAAAAGAAATTCTGAATTAATTTAAATACCTAGCACTCGATTTGAGTGCTTTTTTTATGTCATAAAAGCTTATAATTAATTCAATATAAATCCCTAAATTTGTCGCTCCAACAATAGTATTATAAAATGACAACGGGAATTACATTCGGTATATTTGACTTGCTTCATGCAGGTCATGTGATGATGCTCGAAGAAGCTAAAAGACAATGCGACTACTTAATTGTAGGGCTTAATACAGATCCTGCAAGTGTAGACCCTTCAAAAAATAGTCCTACGCAATCCATCGTAGAGCGCTATATTCAATTAGAAGGTTGTCGATATGTCGACGAAATTATTCCCTACGAAACCGAACAAGATTTGTTTGATATGTTAAGTGCTTTACCAATAAATGTTAGAGTTATTGGCGAAGAATATCGAAATATCGACTTTACGGGAAAACAATATTGTTTAGATAATAATATTCAAATTTACTACAATAAGCGTACACACCGCTTCTCTAGTTCTGGATTAAGAAAAGTAGTTGCGACTTCTGAAAAGGAGAAATAATGAAAACAGTATTCATAACTGGTGTAGCTGGTTTTATAGGTTACCATTTAGCTGAAAAATTAATCGAAAAAAATATCAAAGTTGTTGGAATTGATAATATTAACGATTATTACACTGTTCAGTTAAAATATGATCGATTAAAAGAATTAGGAATCAATCAAGAATTTGCTTCAAATTTTGATCAGAAAGTTCTTTCTTCTAAATACGAAGAAAAGATGATTTTCTATCGAATGAATTTAGAAGATAAAGAGTCATTGGCTCAAATTTTTAAAGAATATTCGTTTGATGCGGTTGTTAATATGGCAGCTCAGGCTGGTGTTCGTTATAGTATCGAAAATCCTGATGCCTATGGACAAAGTAATTTGGTCGGTTTTCTAAATATTTTAGAATGTTGCCGAAATTATAACGTCAAAAAATTATTGTACGCAAGTAGTTCAAGTATTTACGGAAACTCTTCAGATGTTCCTTTTTCAACAAATCAAAATGTTGATCATCCTATTAGTTTATACGCTGCAACCAAAAAAGCAAACGAGCTAATGGCGCATGCGTATAGCCATTTGTACGATTTCCAAACGATAGGTTTGCGCTTTTTCACTGTTTATGGACCTTGGGGACGACCAGATATGGCAATGTTTTTGTTTACAGATGCTATATTGAATCATCAACCTTTAAAAGTTTTTAATCACGGCGATTTATCACGCGATTTCACATATATTGATGATATTATTCAAGGAATAGACAAAATACTTGAAGATAAAAATACAAACGAAAAATACCAATTATACAATATAGGAAATAGTAAACCTGTTCAATTAATGGATTTTATCAAAGAAATCGAAAAGTCAACAGGAGAAAAAGCTATTTTAGAAATGTATCCGATGCAAGCAGGAGATGTCAATCAAACATGGGCAGATGTCCAAGAGTTGAAAGATAAATTTGGTTATAATCCTCATTATCCGGTTGACAAAGGAGTGTATAACTTTGTACAATGGTACAGAAAATATTATAATAAATGAATCAACAACATAAAATAGCAGTTATCGGTTTAGGGTACGTAGGTTTACCGTTGGCTCGATTATTTGCAACAAAATACCCTGTTGTTGGGTTTGATATCAATCAGAAACGTATTGCTGAATTAAACAATGGAGTAGATTCAACTTTAGAAGTTGAAAATAATGTTCTACAAAATGTTTTAGTTAAACAAAATCCTTTTAATTCACATTCTGAGCTTGTCGAAGAATCTCAAAACGGATTGTTTTGCTCTTCGAATACAGAAGATATTAGAGATGCTACAATTTTTATTGTAACCGTTCCAACTCCTGTAGATAAGAATAATCGACCAGATTTGACGCCGCTTAAAAAAGCTTCGGAAACAGTAGGTAAAGTTTTAAAACCAAATGATATTGTTATTTACGAATCAACGGTTTATCCAGGTGTTACAGAAGAAGAATGTATTCCTGTATTGGAACATTCTTCGGGATTGAAGTTTAACCAAGATTTTTATGCGGGATATTCACCAGAGCGAATTAATCCAGGCGATAAAAAACACACGGTTGAGAAAATTTTAAAAGTAACCTCAGGTTCAACTCCAGAAATTGGAAAAATTGTTGATGATTTATATAAATCAGTAATTGTTGCTGGGACTCATTTAGCACCTACAATCAAGGTTGCAGAAGCATCAAAAGTGATCGAAAATTCGCAGCGTGATATCAATATTGCATTTATCAATGAATTATCGAAGATTTTTTCGCTAATGGATATTGATACAAACGATGTTTTAGAAGCTGCTGGAACAAAATGGAATTTTTTACCATTTAAACCAGGTTTAGTTGGAGGACATTGTATTGGCGTTGATCCATTTTATTTGGCTCAAAAAGCACAAGAAATTGGTTATTATTCTGAATTAATTTTAGCAGCAAGGAGATTAAATGACTCGATGGGAGCTTTTGTAGCTTCGCAAGTTGTTAAATTGTTAATAAATAACGATATCAAAGTTAAAGGCGCGAAAGTTCTAAATTTAGGAATTACCTTTAAAGAAAATTGCCCTGATATTCGTAATTCGAAAGCAATTGATGTAATTAATGCATTAGAAGAATATGGAATAGAGGTGACAACTTTAGACCCTTGGGCTAACCCAGATGAGGTGATGCACGAATATGGAATAAAATGTCATTCTGAGTTTGTCGAAGAATCTAAATTTGACGCCATTATTTTGACAGTATCACACAATGAGTTTTTAAATCTTCAGTTAACGGATTATTTAAAAGAAAATGGAGTGATTTATGATGTAAAAGGGGCTTTGCCTAAAGAAGAAGTTGATAAACGACTATAATGAAAGCGACAGAAACGAAATTAAAAGGTTGTTTTATTTTAGAACCTACAGTTTTTGAAGATTCGAGAGGATATTTCTTCGAATCATATAATGAAAACAAAATGGAAGAAATTTTGGGTTATAAACCAACTTTTGTTCAAGATAATCAATCTCGTTCTTCATATGGCGTAGTTCGCGGATTACATATGCAAGCAGGAGAGCATTCGCAAGCAAAATTGGTTCGTGTTGTAGAAGGAGCGGTGATAGATGTTGCAGTTGATGTTCGTCCAGGTTCTGAAACCTATGGACAGTCAGTTGCAGTTGAATTATCGGCAGATAATAAAAAACAATTGTTTATTCCGAGAGGATTTTTACATGGCTTTTCTGTAATATCTGATTCAGCAACTTTTTTCTATAAATGTGATAATGGATACAATAAAGCTTCAGAGGACGGAGTAAATCCTTTAGATCAAGAATTGAATATTGATTGGCAAATCCCTTCGGATAAAATGATTATCTCTGATAAAGATCAAGAAGCACAATCGTTTCAGAAATTTAAAACAAAATAACTAAACTAAAATACTATAAATTGAAAGGAATAATTTTAGCAGGAGGATCAGGAACGCGATTACACCCTTTAACATTAGCGGTGAGTAAGCAATTGATGCCAGTATATGATAAACCAATGATATATTACCCATTATCAACGTTGATGTTGGCAGGGATTAATGAAATTTTAATTATTTCAACACCTCATGATTTACCTCATTTTGAGAAATTATTAGGAGACGGGTCTCAGATTGGATGTAAATTTTCGTACAAAGAACAACCAAGTCCTGATGGTTTAGCCCAAGCGTTTATTCTAGGAGAGGAATTTATTGGAGATGATAAAGTAGCATTGATATTAGGTGACAATATTTTCTATGCTTCAGGAATGTCAAAATTATTGCAAGATTCTGCAGATCCAGATGGAGGAGTAGTTTTTGCGTATCAAGTGAGCGATCCTGAAAGATATGGTGTAGTTGAGTTTAATGAGAAGAATGAAGTCGTTTCGATTGAAGAAAAACCTAAAGAACCAAAATCAAATTATGCCGTTCCAGGATTGTATTTTTATGATAATGATGTGGTTGAAATTGCAAAAAATATAAAACCTTCTCCGCGTGGAGAATTAGAAATTACAGATATTAATGCAGAATATTTGAAAAGAGGAAAACTGAAAGTAGGTGTTTTCGATCGTGGTACAGCTTGGTTAGATACTGGAACAATCAATTCATTGATGCAAGCTGGTCAATTTGTTCAAGTGATCGAAGAACGTCAAGGAATGAAAATTGGTGCCATAGAAGAAGTGGCGTATCGCATGGGGTACATTACAAAAGAAGAATTAATGAATATTGCAGAACCACTGAAAAAAAGTGGGTATGGCGAATATTTGATGAAGATCAACAAATAAACTATTACTATAAAATGGAACATGATATTAGACCATGGGGAGAATATTGGGTATTAGAAGATAGCGATACGCATAAAGTAAAAAGAATTCAAGTAAATCCGGGCGGGAGATTGTCTTTGCAATATCATTTTAAAAGAGGTGAAGTTTGGACAATAGTTTCAGGAATCGGGACAATTACAATTAATGATGAGATAAAAGACTATAAAACTGGAGAGGTAGCTCAAATACCTCAAGGAGCTCATCATCGTATTGAGAATAAAACAAATGAACCTGTTGTATTTGTAGAAGTGCAATATGGAACTTATTTTGGAGAAGATGATATTGTAAGAATTGAAGACGACTACAATCGCGCATGAAAATTATCAATGTAATTTTAACAGGAGGTGTTGGTAGTCGACTTTGGCCATTGTCTAGGAAAGATAAACCGAAGCAATATATTGACTTATTTGAAGGTAAATCTTTATTTCAACAAACAATAATTCGAAACAAAGATATTTGCGACGAACTTATTGTAGTCGGTAATGTTGATAATTATCATTTATCAAGAAAAGCATTAAAAGATTTAGGAATTAAGAAATTTCATGAAGTAATAGAGGCTACTCCTAGAAATACTGCAGCTGCGATTGCTTTTTCAGCTTTCAAAGCTAATCCTGAAGATGTATTATTGGTTTCTCCTTCTGATCATTTAATTGAAGATGCTGATATATATAGGGAAGCAATTGAGGAAGCAATTGAACTTGCCCAAAAAGGTAACATTGTAACATTTGGATTACAACCAACAAAACCAGAAACGGGTTATGGATATATTCAAATTAAGAATGGTGAAGTTTTAGGTTTTAGAGAAAAACCTAATTTAGATACAGCCCAAGAGTTTTTAAAATCAGGTGATTTTTATTGGAATTCAGGAATGTTTTGTTTTGAAGCAAAGACATTTTTGAACGAGTTAAAAATACACGAGCCAGAAGTTTATGAAAGTGCATTAAAAGCATTTGAATTATCAAAGGATAATATACTTCCTTTAGAAGATAGCTTATTAATACCTTCTATTTCTGTTGATTACGCAGTAATGGAAAAAACAGAAAAATTACAAGCAGTAATAGGCAGATTCAAATGGTCTGATATGGGCTCCTTTGAGTCCGTATATGAGTATTTAGTAACAAAAGGGCACCCTATTGATAAACATGGTAACATGGTCATTGGTTCTAAATTACATACTGAATTTTTGGGATTAAAAAAATGTATTTTGGTGATAACAGATGACGCAATCTTGGTTTTGAAAAAAGAAAAAGCACAGGAGGTGAAGAGAGTATATGAAAACTTGGATAAACTAAAATAGAAAATGCAATAAAAGTTTATTTTAGGTTAATATTTATAAAATCTAATGGATAAAAAAAAGTTTATAATTAATTTATTATCTAGTGTTATTAGTGCTTTATGTAGTGTAGTAATATCATTTTTTATTACTCCTTATTTAATTAAAACAATAGGTAAGGAGGCTTATGGATTTTATCCATTGGCAGGGAGTTTTATTTTTTATATAACAATCTTTACAACTTCTATTAACTCAATGTTTGGAAGGTATGTTTTGATTAGCTATGAAAAGAAAGAACGTGATAAAATTAATAATTATTTTAACTCAGTATTTTTTGTAAATATTCTTATTTCAATTATTTTATCTATCTTATTTTTTGTATTTTATACTATAATTCCTAATGTTATAGAGATACCTAATCATTTAGTATTTGATGTCAAAATATTGTTTTTATTTATATTTCTAAGTTTAATTATCAATCTTGTAACGTCAGTTTTTGGAGCAATAGGTTTTATTTTTAATAGGTTAGATATTAATGCTATAAGAAATATTCTAGGGAATTTTATTAATATAACTTTAATTCTACTATTATTATACTTTTGTTTTCCTAAGATTTATTTTTTAGGAATAGGTAGTCTTGCAATGGCAGTATATGTGGGTATTTCTAATTTTTATATTACAAAAAAATACCTCCCTGACTTAAAGTTTTCTAAAAGCTTTATATCTAAAAATATTATTAAAGTATTATTTTATGCTGGCGTTTGGAATTCGGTAATGAGTTTATCAGATGCTTTATTTTATCAGGCAGATCTTTTTATTGTAAATACAAATTTAGGTGTATCAGAAATGGGTAATTTAGCTTTAACGAAACAATTTCCTAGCTTATTATTAATTTTATCTAATATTATTATTCCTGTATTTATACCTACATTTGTTAAGTTTTACGCTAATGGTGAAGCTGATGAACTAAAAAAATATATAGGTATTTGTTTTAAATTAAGTTCTTTGATTTTACTAATACCAGTTGCTGGAATTGTAATATACAGCAATATATTTTACACACTTTGGACTCCAACAGAAGATATAAATAAACTATCTAGTTTACTTATACTTATTTTATTAAAATATGTTATTCAACTCTCGATTGAACCTATATTTAGTATTTATATTACACTAAATAAAATTAAAATACCTGCATTGGTCACGTTGGGGATGTCTATATTAAATTTAGCTTTAATTTTTACTTTATTGAAATTTACTAAATTAGGTATATATGCTATTCCAATTGCTGCTATGATATGTACTTCATTAAATCATTTGATTTTTAGTCCTTTATATGTCTCAAAAATTCTAAATTATAAAAGTATCGTAATTTATAAATTAATAATTCAAGGATTATTAGTCTTTTGTATTGCATTAGGAGTTAATTATATGATAAAAGTAAATACAGTTGAAATTAACAAATGGTCATTATTTGTTATTGCAAATGTAATAGGTGGTTTAATAAGTTTAATCTTAGGAGTATTTGTTGTTTTCAAAAGAAGTCAACTAGAACTTCTACTTTTGTTAGTTAAAAATAAAATTAATGCTGGAAAAGAGTAAGAAAATAATCTATAGAATTTATATTGAAGTTTTTTATTATTTCTATAAAATGATATATAAATTTCCGAAAATTCATACCATTGATGAAACCTTAGACTTTATTATAGAAAATAGAGTCTCTTTAAGTAGGTTTGGTGATGGAGAGTTACATATGGTAGATAATTTCGGGAATATAGGTTTTCAGAATGGTAACGAAAAATTATCTAATAGATTAAAAGAGGTTCTTCTCTCTAAGAATAAAAATTGTGTTGTGTGCTTACCATATCCATTGTATTCTTTGGATTGTTATATTCAAAACTCTCAATATTTTTGGAAGGCATCTGTTGTTCAACATTACAAAAGATATAAGGAATATTTAGATTTTAATAAAACTTATCATAATTCTTTTATTTCTCGACCTTATATGGATTATATAGATAAATCTAATACAGGTATTTATTTTGAAAAGTTTAAAAATCTTTGGAAGGATAAGGATGTGCTTATTGTCGAAGGAAACTTAACTAAACTTGGAGTTGGGAATGATTTATTTAATAATGTAAATAAGATAGATAGAATTGTAACACTGAATAAAAATGTTTTTGACTTATATGATAAATTATACAGTAGTATTACAGATGTTATTCAAGACTATGATTTAGTTTTATTAGCTTTAGGTCCTACAGCTTCAGTATTAACATTGGATTTAGCTGATTTAAAAGTACAAGTTGTAGATATAGGACATATTGATGTAGAATATATGTGGTATAAAAATTCAAATTTAGAGAAAGTTTCTATTCAAGGTAAATTTGTAAATGAAGCACAAAATGTAGATGGAAACAATAAAAGATCGGATTTGAAGGGTAATGAACTAGAATATCATAATCAAATAATAAAAAAAATACTAGAATGATGTTTTCGATTGTTTTACCATTTTACAATTCTGAAGGAACAATTTATAAAGCTGTAGATTCTATATTATCACAAAGCTTTATAGATTTTGAGTTAATCATTGTTAATGATGGGAGTAAGGATAATTCAGAAAAAATTCTAAAAGAGAATTTCTTAAAAGATGAGAGAATAAAGTATTTTAAAAATGATAATAATGGTGTTTCATATACGAGAAATTATGGAATTACAAAAGCTTCAAATGATTATATTTTATTCATAGATAGTGATGATTATGTTGAAGTAGATTATTTAAAAGAAATATCGAATGATTTAAAAAATAATGAAAATAACTTTGTAATTCAAGGTTTTAAAAGAGTTGATAATTTAGATAATTTATTATATACTAAAAGTTTTAAGAATCGACATATTAAATCTAGTGAAATATTGGAGGATGATCTTTTACTTTATTTAACGCCATTTTGTAAAGTATTTGATAGAATGCTTCTAATTAGTAATAATTTGAAATTTAGAGAAGATTTAACGTACGCAGAAGATAATATTTTCGTTTTAGAGTATATTTCTAAAAGCAATAAAACCATTTATTTATCTAATGTGTCTAATTACAATTATGTTTTATTTAGTAATTCATTGTCTTCGAGATTACTTCAACCTGAAAATTATTATATGCCATTAAAAGTAATTGATGATATTATGCTTAATCATTTTAAGCTAGATGTTCTACAAGTGAAATCTCACGTTTTGGCAGATAAATATGTAAGTTTATTAAATATGTTTGTAAATTCCGTTTTTATACATAATTATAATTCTAAAGTAGAATTTGCTAAATTATCTGATAGAGATTGGAATGTAATGTTTCAAATTTCTAAATATTCTTCACTATTTAGAAGAATTGTTACCTTTCTTATTAAAATCAAACAATATACAGTAGCTAAATTTTTAGTTAATACAGTTTTAAAAAATTATTTTAAAAAATGATGACTCAAAGAAAACTTTTAATTTTATCATATGACTTTCCGCCATCAAATGGAGGTATAGCAAGATTATGCAATGAAATTGCACAAGGTATAAGTGCTTATTATGATAGTATAGAAGTAGTCACAAGAGATGTAAGGGGGCCGAGTTTACCCTATAATTCTAAATCTATAATAATCACTCGATTTGGTGAAAGTAGAGGAAAGCTTGAATTTAGTATTTTGAATTATCTTAAGAAATTTGATAAAAATAATACAGATATACTTTGTGGGGTTTGGCATCCAGAAGGTATAATTGCTAAAATAGCAGGTTTTAAGAATATCTTTATACTAGGACATGGTACGGAATTTCTTCATGGGAATATTTTTTGGAGAAAGTATTTTTGGCTTAATATATATTGTAAATTTATTCTAGAATCTACTAGTTGTTTAATTACAAATAGCCATTATACAAAACGTTTAGCAGAAAAAATAAGTAAAAAGGCTCGTGTTAATGCAGTTCCATTAGGAGTTAATTCTAATTTTTTTAAACCGACAGTTTTAGAAACAAGTAATTTTGATGATAAGATAAATATAGTAAGTTTATCTAGAATACTTAAGTTTAAAGGTTATGATTTTATTGCTAAAACGATTGCGTCTTTATCTGAAGAGTATAAACATAAAATCGTTTGGAATATTGGTGGAACAGGACCTTATTTACAAGATTTAAAATTATTAGTGAAAGAACTAAAAATTGATGATATCACTTATTTTCATGGTTTTATTCCAGATGACAAATTACCAGATTTTTATTCTAAAAATGATTTGTTTATTCTTTGCACAAGAGAGGCTGATGACACAAGTGATGTAGAAGGTTTTGGTTTAGTTTTTATTGAAGCTCAATCTTGTGGTGTTCCAGTTATTGGAACAAATACAGGCGGAATTCCTGATGCAATAGATCATCAAAACGGAGGATGGCTTATTCCTCAAGATGATGAAGATAAATTGTCTAACTTACTAAAAATAATAATAAAGGATAAATCTATTGTTATAAATGAAGGCATAAAAGCAAGAAATAGAATTTTAAAAACTTCTACACTAGACAAATATTGTCAAAAAATTAATGCTATAATTAATGAATAATTTTTTGGAAAATCATTTTAATTATCAATTCTTGGCGCTATATTTAATTATGGCATTTTGTTGTACATTTATTTTTATAGAAACTTATCTAAAGAAGAAAAGTTCATTGAAATTACAGTGGTTTTTTACTATTTTGTATGCTATATTGTTTTTATTTCTTTTTGGTCTGCGTGATTTTTCAGTAGGAATAGATACTATTACATATGTTAATTTCTTTTTAAATGAAACTCTTCTTACTGATTTTGGTTTTTATTATTTTAATAAACTTTTAAAAGAGATAGGTTTTGATGGTCATGATTATCTTTTTACTGTATCTTTCATATATTTATTCTTTATTCTTTTATTTTTAAAAATTTCAAAGTTTAAAAATGTTTTTCTAATATTTTTCTGCTTTGTGAGTTTGTTTTTTTTTAAAAGTATGGGAAATAATATAATAAGAACAGGGATGGCTATGTCTATTTTTTTATGTGGTTATATTTTACCAAATAAGTATCTCAAATATCTATTTTTTGTAATAGCTATTACTATTCACTCGTCTTTTGTAATACCTATTTTAGCTTACATGGGTTCTTATTTTTTAAAGAATGCAAAATTTTCTATTATTGTATTTGTAGCTTCTACAATTTTGTCATTAGTAAAAATTCCTATCTATGATGTTCTTTTAAAAATACCCGTAATTAATAGACTTTTTGTAGATAAAATTTCTGCTTATAGTGCAGTAAATGTAGATTCATATAACATAGGTTTTAGACTTGATTTTTTTGTATTTAATTTGTTTTTTGCAATTGTAGGCTATTATGGATATAATTATTATAACAAAAAAAATGAAAACTTTTTCTATCAAAGAACTTATAATATATATATGATAATGAGTGGTATATTCTTTTTAATGTTTAATTCTGGATTTAGTGATAGATATGGACTTTTTTCTTGGGCTTTAATCCCTATTTTAATTGCTCCTTTTTTCGATAATTTCAAAGTAAAAAACACTTTTATAAATAAAGGAACAATTCTTTTAGTTTCCTTTATATTGGGAATTACTTTTTATGCTTTAAAAACAAACTAATTTATGAGTGTTTTACCAACAGTATTTATTCATGCTTACAATAGATTACGCTTAAGAACTCAGACTGAACTTGAGTTCGAATGGTTAATTGTAGATGGCGGATTTTTAAATAAGATTAGAAATATTGTAAAGCAATTTTCAAATGAAAAAATTTATATTAAACAAAATCAATGAATTTCACTGTAATCATCCCTTGTTATAATAGTGAGAAAACCATTGTTAAATGTGTTCAGTCTGTATTCAATCAAACTTTATTGCCTAAAGAAGTCATTGTAATAGATGATGGCTCTAAAGATCAAACCTTAAATTTATTACATAAAATAAGAGAACATGCTCCTAAGGGGATTGAAGTAGTGATTTTAACCCAAGAGAACTCAGGTCCTTCAGTGGCTAGAAATAATGGTATTAATCATTCCACTTGCGATTGGATAGCTTTTTTAGATTCTGATGATTATTGGGAGTTTAATAATTTAAAAATTGCAAAAATCTTCTTGGATAAGAATTCATTTAATTTGATTGGTGGTAGCAAATTAGAAATAGATTACAAGGAAATTAGTTTTAAAGATTTAATGTATAAAAATTATTTTCAAACTTCGACAACTTTTGTTAAAAAAGAATGGATTAAGAAATATCCTTTCAACGAAAAACAAAAATATTCCGAAGATTACAGGTCTTGGTTGTTAATATCTTCGGAGACAAAAGCTTGTGTTGTTGGTGGTTATATTTCAAATCCTGTTATTTCTAGAAATTTCGCATTTACAGGAGGTGGCCTTTCCTCTAAATTATGGGAGATGGAAAAGGGAGAGATAAATAATTATGTAAATCTATTTAAACTTAAGAAAATAAATGTATTTATGCTTATAAAAGTATGTTCTTACTCTTTTTTAAAATTTATTAGAAGATTAATAATGAGGTGATAAAACATGAAATTGATAAAAACATCCACAATTCCATTATCTCTTAATGTATTATTAAAGGGGCAGTTAAAATTTTTTTCCAAAAAATTTAATGTGATTGGTATCTCATCGGAAGGAGAAGATTTAATTGAAGTTGAAAAAAGAGAAGGAATTAAAACCATTGCAGTAGATATGGAAAGAGGAATAAGTCCTTTAAAAGACTTAATTTCCTTGTTCAAATTATATAAAATTTTTCTAAAACAAAAACCAACAATTGTTCATTCTATAACACCTAAAGCTGGTTTATTAACCATGTTAGCTGGGAAAATGGCTGGTGTACCTATACGAATGCATACCTTTACGGGGTTAATATTTCCTACTCGTACTGGATTTACCCAAAATTTGTTAATTAAGATGGATCAATTATTGTGTTTGGCTGCAACGAATATTTATCCCGAAGGCAATGGTGTTAAAGAAGACCTTGTAAATTATCAGATAACTTCTAAACCTTTAAAAGTATTAGCAAATGGTAATGTGAACGGTATTGATTTGGATTTTTTTTCTAAAGAACATTTTTCAACAGAACAGTTGCTTGACTTGAAAGAAGAATTAGGTATTCAACCCAATGATTTTGTGTTTGTTTTTGTGGGTAGATTGGTTGGCGACAAAGGTATCAATGAATTAGTTAAAGCATTTCAGAAACTAGAAATTAGAGATCAGAAATTAGGAATTAGTTCCGAACCCCAAATCTCCAGTCTCCAGTCTCCAATTTCTAATTCCCAATCCCGAATCCCTAAACTCTTATTGGTTGGCCCATTAGAAACTGAACTGGATCCCTTAAAGTCTGAAACCTTAAAAGAAATAGAAACCAATCCTAATATCATCAGTGTAGGTTTCCAAAAAGATGTTCGACCATATTTTGCGATAGCAAATGCATTAGTATTTCCAAGTTATCGCGAAGGTTTTCCAAACGTGGTGATGCAAGCAGGAGCAATGGAATTGCCAAGTATTGTAAGTGATATCAACGGTTGCAATGAAATTATTGTAGAAGGAGAAAATGGGATAATAATTCCAGTTAAAAATTCTGATGCTGTATTACAGGCTATGCAATGTTTGATAGAGGATAATGATTATTATAGTAAACTGAAAGGAAATGCTCGTCCCATGATTCAATCTCGTTATGAACAATCAGTAGTATGGAATGCATTACTTGAGGAGTATAACTCATTAATTAGCAAATTAGCAAATTAGCAAATTCATTAATTATCATTATGTACAAAAACTTTTTTAAAAGACTTTTCGATTTCATCATCGCTTTTGTTGGGTTGATTATTTTATCGCCACTATTTATCGTAGTGATGATTGGCTTATATTTTGCCACTCAAGGGAAGCCTTTCTTTTTTCAGGCACGTCCAGGACTGAATGAAAAGATTTTCAAGATCATTAAATTCAAAACTATGAACGATAAAAAGGATTCCAATGGAAATCTTTTACCAGATGCAGTTCGTTTAACGCCGATTGGTGCATTTGTTCGTAAAACATCCTTGGACGAAATCCCACAATTAATCAATGTCTTAAAAGGCGATATGTCACTAATAGGACCTCGTCCTTTATTGCCACAGTATTTACCATTATACAATGCTCATCAAAAACGCCGTCATGAAGTTCGTCCAGGAATTACAGGTTGGGCACAGGTCAATGGTAGAAATGCCATTACATGGAAAAGAAAATTTGAATTAGATGTGGAGTATGTGGATAATTTATCTTTCTTGATGGATGTAAAGGTATTCTTTTCAACGTTCAAAAAAGTGTTCAAATCAGAAGGAATTTCAGCCGATGGGCATGTAACAATAGAACCTTTTAACGGAAATAATTAAGACATGTATTTATACGGAGCAAGCGGACATGGAAAAGTAATTGCTGAAATTGCTGAAGAAAATAACATATTGATTGAAGCTTTTATAGATAGCGATCAATCGAAAAATAAAGTCTTAGACTATACAGTTATTCATGAAATACCAACAAAGCAGATTGATGTTGTAATTTCAATTGGTCAAAATGCTACTCGAAAAAAAATTGTGAGTAATCACCTCCAATTTAATTATCTAAGTCTTATTCATCCGAAAACAACAATATCGAAAAGAGCTATATTAGGGGAAGGTTCTGTAGTGATGGCAGGAGCTTCTGTTAATTCAGAAGTCAATATAGGCAAACATTGTATCATTAATACCAATGCTTCTATCGATCACGATTGTAAAATTGATGATTATGTACACATTTCACCTAATGCAGCTTTAGCAGGAAATGTAGAGGTAGGTGAAGGTACGCATATTGGTATTGGAGCCTCTGTTATTCAAGGAATAAAAATAGGTAAGTGGTGTACAATAGGTGCAGGAGCAGTGATTATAAAAGATGTTCCAGATGGAGCCACAGTTGTAGGAAATCCAGGAAAAATCATTAAAATAAAAGATATAAACGAATAAAAAATAAGGCTCCACTAGGAGCCTTTGTTATTTTGTATAATTATTAAATGATTTATCATTAAAAAATGCTGTCAAACTTATTTTAAGAATTCGACATAGGTTTTTTATTGTGTAAATTGTTAATCCATCTTCATTATTTAAGTTTGTCCATTTATTTATAGCTTGACGATCTTTATCAGATAAGTTTGCTAAATCTGATTTTGACATTTTCTTTTCTTCTAAGATTGTTAAAAACCTCTTTTTAATAGTATCTCTTAACTCTTTATCTTCATTACTTAACTTAGGCATAAGACAATTTTAAGAGTTTATTAAAAATTTATTGTAAACTATTTGGTTTACATTTTTTTTGTTTATACATTTGAATAAGTAAAAGAATATCAATTATTTAAAAATAAAGTAATTATTACTTTTTCTCTTGTATTAGAAAACTGGCACTTTTCATAAAAAGGAACAAGAAAAATAAGTAGTTTTGCTCACGACCTAGGCGTGGGCTCTCTTATTGTTCCTTTGGGTATGCCAGTACCTCTAATGCTTTAAGAAGAGTTCCATGCCTTTCTTGTTTTTGGTCGTTTTCTTCCATCACAATCGCATCGAACTTCATATAATATGCTTGGTTTTATTCCTCTACAAATCAAGTAAAGTACGCTCTCTAAATATGTATTTCTTATAATAGAAATGCACAGATGGTTATTCGATTCAGTTAGAATTGTAAGATGTATATAGTAGATGTTAGATATTAGTATTGAGATTTTAGAAGTGTAAAATGTAGTAGTTGTGATGTATAAAGTATTATGTATAAAGTAGTATGTATTCAGATTAAGACTAAGGTTGAGAAAG
>NZ_DLJR01000019.1:409-701 GCF_002484365.1 Empedobacter sp. UBA7611 | reverse complement strand
GAGTTTTTTGATTACTTTTTTACTCTTAAAAAAGTGATAGAAATTACTTTACGTTCATTTTTTATTCATGGGTTATTATTGTTTTCATATGAATTCATGTACCCTTTGGGGAAGTCTTGATGAAAAAAACATTTGAAATTAAAAATTTGAAATTAAAAGGAGAAGCTTGATAAGCTTCGGTAATATTACTTTTTGCTTGATCAAAAAGTAATCAAAAGTTATTCATATGATTTATTATTATTTTTAAGGTATTCATGAATGCAAAGCATTACAAGACCGCGATTTTCGACGT
>NZ_DLJR01000019.1:0-315 GCF_002484365.1 Empedobacter sp. UBA7611 | reverse complement strand
CGTATGTCGACTCTAAAATTCGTTATAAAAAGTGGATTTGAATATTAAAAAAGGATGAAGAAAATGGCATTAAAACTCTCACGTTAAGAAAATGGTTGAGTGCAGCGTTAAAAAGGTTTTAGCCCTTAGGGTTTGTAAAACCTTTAGCGGAATGAAATCATTTTTAGTAGAGAGGTTTACGGCCAAGAGTTTTTTGATTACTTTTTTGCTCTCAAAAAAGTGATAGAAAGATTCTGCACTTCGATGCTTCGACAGGTTCAGCAACCGAAACTCAGTGCCCGTATTAAAAGTGATAACGAATTTTAATTAAAAAGA
>NZ_DLJR01000021.1:89329-106893 GCF_002484365.1 Empedobacter sp. UBA7611 | reverse complement strand
GGTTTTTAGGGAAGATTACATAAGAAGTGTTCAATAATAAATTCAGGATAATTATTGTTATAATAAATGATTTCTACATCAAAATTACTTGCTTGATTATTGAAAGAATATTTTATTAGTCTATTATTTTGATCATAATATTCGACAATATATCCATCTTTTGTTTTGTTTACAAGAGGTCTTATTTCTTTCTTCTTTGATACTAAATGATTTGGAAACAAAGATGGAGTATAAGAATCATAGTGTTTATTATAGAATAATAAATTTAGTTTTTCTTTAGATTTTATAGTATCAATAGATTGAGTATGTATATCATCTCCTAAATAACATGTATTTTTGAATATATATTCTTGAGCAAAATTATTTATGGATATAAATAAAAATATAATTGATAAATATTTCATTATTAAATATTTATAAAAATTAAAGTAAAATATTTTTTTTAAAACTGACTTAATATCCCAAAATGGATTTTAGATTCTTTGAAGTCGAACGAAGTTTCGTCTGTTTTACCAACTGCATAACTCAAATTGAAAATTCCCATTTTCGTTAAAAAAGAAATTCCAGTTCCTAAACTTAACAAAGACGTGTTCAGATTTGCGCGTTTGTTATCAATAAAACCATAATCGGCGAAAAGTCCAATATAAAAAGCTTCGCTTGGAACAAAACGATAATCTGCACTCAAAAATCCGTACATATTTGCGGTAATACTTTCTTCGTTAAAACCTCTAAAACTCCCGAAACCACCAATTCTGTACAATTCATTTTCGGAGAAATCATCGACTTTCGTGAGCAAACCTCTAAATTCTGCACCAGCTTTTAAGAAATGCTTTTTGGATAATTCGAATAAACGAAACGTTTTTAGACCAACTTCAACTTGATTGACGGTTTTATTTTCCAAATCTTCTGTCCACGAAAAATTCTTTTCCTTTTTACGAATCGAATTTACCGCAACATTCAACATAGATTTTCCTTCCATCAAACGAAAAGGATGTTTCAGGAAATAGTGATAACTCAAACCAAAACCAATTTTCGAATAATCGTCGTAGCTCGATTTTAGATAGGAATCATCTTCCAACAAAAAGTTAGACGATTGTATAATTCCGCTTACACCAATATTCGAGTTGAGGTTGAGTTGATAAAATAATCGCTCCGAAAAATCTAAATTCACAAAAACAGAATCTTGTTTGAAAAGCTTGAAATTCGTTTCCGAACCAATCGCAGATTTGAACAAATAAGGTACTTTAACACCAATATTCAACGACGTATTTTTATTTGCTGTTCCAATCCAATTTAACCTGATTTCTTCCAAACTATTGAACACGTTGTTCAACGAAAGTTGTACATTTCCGTTCAATCTAAAATCGCCGTTATCATCTGTTCCAAAACCTAAAACACCATCAAAATAATTTGAATTTACTTTGCGAGGATACAAATATAAAATCGTAGAATCAGGCTTAAATAAAGTTTGTGGTAATTGCGCTTCTGCAATATAATTGGTTTGTTGCATTAATGTCGAAATTGTTGCCAACTTCTGTTCATTGTATACTTCGCCAGTTTTTATATTGAGTCCATGACGCAAATAACCTTTGGATAATTTTTCGTAACCAACCAATTTTACACCATCTATTGTTCGCAGATTTCCTTTGTCTAAAACCAATTCAATTTTCTGTTCATTTTGTTCAAAACCATTTGGAACAAGTTTTATTTGCGCAAACGGATAACCTTGATTAGTGTTGGTTGTTGCTATTTTATTTAGAATAGAATCTAAATTATTTGTTGGGAAATAATTATTTTTATTTTCGAACAATTCATTGTTTTTCACCCAAATTGTTTGGTACAATTTTCCTTTATTTAGATAAACTTTTTCATTTTTTATCGAATCAATCGTCAAAGTATAATAACCTGTTTTTTGAAGCGAATCTAAAGATGAATCAAGATTTTTGCTTTCGAAATCTTTTGTATACGATTTTGTATCATCATTATACCGTAAAAAATGATATGTTTTTTCTTGTCCAAAAAGAAAAATAGTTTGGATAAAAAAGAAGAATATGTAGCCTAAAAATCGCATTGTTGCTTATAATAACGTGTAAAATAGATGTTAAGTATTTGTTTTACTGATATCTATTAGTGTTCATGTGGAAATTAAAAATTATTTTTGACTTCAAATTTAAGATGAATGTTGAAATTATTTAAAATTACTGGATATTTAGAAGCTATTTCTGCGATAGTTTTGTTTTTTATCGCAATGCCAATGAAATATATTTGGGAAGATCCTACATGGGTAACACACGCAGGACGCGTACACGGAGGATTGTTTATAGCTTATATTATATTGGTTTATTTATTGAAAGAAAAATACAATTGGTCTTGGAAAATTTTTATGATCTTTTTTATCGCAGCAGTTATTCCTGGAGGAACAATTTGGGCGGAAAAAAGATTAATCGAAGGCAAAAAATATAAACAAATGTTGGCTGAAGAAGCGAAATAAGACAACGATTAGATAAAAAAGTAAAAACCTTAAACGTGATTGTTTGAGGTTTTTTTATGTTTTAGGAATCAAATTTTTCTAAATAAAAAAAGCCGAAGATTAATCTTCGGCTTTTACAGAGCGGGAAACGAGACTCGAACTCGCAACATTCAGCTTGGAAGGCTGACGCTCTACCAATTGAGCTATTCCCGCGTAAATTTTCAAATCAAATTAAAAAGTACCTCAGGCGGGACTTGAACCCGCACGTCCTAATGGACACAGGATTTTAAGTCCTGCGTGTCTACCAATTCCACCACCAAGGCAAAATTTGATTTTTGAATTTAATATTTCAAAGAGCGGGAAACGAGACTCGAACTCGCAACATTCAGCTTGGAAGGCTGACGCTCTACCAATTGAGCTATTCCCGCGTTGTGAGTGCAAATATAAGGTCATTAATATTACTTTTGCAAGTGTTTTTCGAATAAATTTTACAACTTTTTTCTAATAAATTAATTTTGAAATATTTGACTTGTTGATTTTTTTTGAGAAATTAGGGAATTGAATTATTTTATGGAGAAATTATTTATTTTTTGTGGTGTTTTTCTTCTTGTGATGAGTTGTAATTCTAAGAAAAAGTTTGAATCAGATAAATGGATTCCTTTTGAGGAAGGAGTTTACGGACAAAATTATCGTTATAAGATGTTGGATGATTTGGTTAATAATGTTTTAAAATTTGATTCATATAATTCAAATGGAACTTCAAAAAATGAGGTTTATAAATTGATTGGTAAGCCTGATGAAATTTTAGATAAAATGGAGGTTTATTTAATTCAAGAAAAAATTGGTAAAATTGATCAAAATGGAGAAATTAAACTTTATTTAAAATATAGTGATAATTTGACGTTGAATTATTGGAAAATACAAGAAACAACTTACAAAGAATAAATTATGAAAATCCCTACAATTTATGGTATTATAGAACGTAGAATGTTAATCAATTTTTGTGTAGAATCACACTATATTGAGAAGATTTTACCTCAACCTTTTCGTCCAAAATTGTACAAAGGAAAAGCAATTGCTGGAATCTGTTTGATTCGATTAAAAGATATAAAACCAAAAGGTTTACCTGATTTTGTAGGAGTGAATTCTGAAAATGCAGCGCATCGAATCGCGGTTGAATGGGAAGAAAATGGTGTGACAAAAGAAGGTGTATATATCCCGATGAGAGATACTTCTCTAAAATTGAATACGCTTGTTGGTGGTCGAGTTTTTCCTGGGAAACATTATTTTGCGAAGTTTAATGTTATAGAAGAAAACGATAATTATCATTTAGATTTCACGAGTTCTGACGATACACGAATTGAAATTGATGCAAAAAAATCTGTTGAATTTAATTCGAATTCGATTTTCGAAACGTTGAATGAAGTTTCAAAATTCTTCGAGAATGGTTCTGTCGGTTATTCTCCAAATGGAAATAATTTTGAAGGTCTAAAACTCGAAACCTATAATTGGGGAGTAGAACCTTTGGAAGTTTTACATGTGAAATCAAGTTTTTTTGAAAATGAAACAATCTTTCTAAAAGGTTCTGTTCAGTTTGATAACGCAATTCTGATGACCAATATCGAACATGAATGGAAGTCGTTAGAAAAGATAAAATGTTTGTAGTTTATTCTTTCCTTAAAATAAAATCTTCCTCATTTGTTTTTCCTAAATTAAACTGAAACATTTCACCATAATTTATAGGTATTTTGAATGCATTTTTGATTGGTATTTGCAACAAATAACACCACATCAAACGGATGATTCCACCATGTGCAACAATCAGCACTTTTTCGTGTTGAGTATTTCGTAACTCTTCCATAAAATCAAAAAGTCGCGTAGACATATCTTGCATTGATTCGCCGTTTGGTGTTTTAGTTTCGACAAAATCGGCGTACCAAGGTTCTATTTCTTCCGAAGGAATTTCGTTCCACGATTTCATTTCCCAATCTCCAAAATTGAATTCTTTTAATCGTTCATCAAAAATAATTTCATTCGAGAAAGTTTCTGCTAATCGTTGACAGCGACTCAGTGGACTTGAAAAAATTATCTCAAAGTCGTTTTCGATCTTAGTATGAATTTGTACTACTTCTTGATGAAAAGTATCAGCTAATTCCACATCAGTTTGTCCGTAACAAACCGATGAAGGAACATTAACTTTTGTATGTCGAATTACAGAAACTTGCATAGAATTAAAACGCCAAGATAAAACAAAACTTCGGTAACTTGTTGCACAGTTCCCAAGCAATCGCCTGTATATCCACCAATATATTTTTTGAAATACCAGCCCAAATAAACTTTTCCTATGTAACAAAGTGGTAATATCAACAAGAATTTCCATTCGCCAAAAACAATAAAAGGCACAAGACAGAAAAGAAAACTAATGATAAGATTTTTTATTGGAAGTGCTTTATTTGCCATCGGTTTTGATTTACTTTTGTCGATATCTGTCACATATTCGTGTGTATAAATCATCATTCCAGAAAAAAAGCGACTAACCGAATGTGCTGCAATCAAGCTGAAAATCATCAACCAAAAATTATTTTCTGCAATATGTTGAAGTGATGTGAATTTCAATAACAACAATAAGATAACACCAATTACACCATAAGCTCCAATTCGGCTATCTTTCATAATTGTCAAGATTTTTTCTTTGCCATAACCGCCTCCAAAACTATCGCAAACATCGGTGAAACCATCTTCATGAAAAGCTCCTGTCAGTAAAACGCTTGTAATCATTGTGATAATAATAGCAATATCAATAGGTAAAATAAATTGACAAATTGTATAAATCAATGCATTAAAAGCGCCAACCAATAAACCAATCGCTGCATAGTATTTTTGTGATTGATTCATGATTTCGTTGCTATATGGAATTTTGAACGGAATCGGAATTCGCGTAAAAAACATCAATGCGGTTAAAAAATAAGCGATTTCTTTTTTTAGCATTTCACTTCAGTTTCTTTGTTACTCACGCCTGCAGATTCGAAACTCGCCATATCATTGTAGAAATTTACCGCACTTTTGATAATTGGATAAGCCAACGCACACCCCGTTCCTTCACCAACTCGCAAATTGATGTTCAGAATTGGTTCTTCGTTGAAATAATTTAATAAATATTGATGTCCAGATTCATCACTTTGATGACAGAAAATTGTATTGTTTAAAATTTCTGGGTTTAATTTAGACGCAACCAAAATCGCAGACGAAGCAATATATCCATCAATCATCAACAACATATTATGTTCATAAGCAGATAACATTGCAGCTGTCATTTGAGCAACTTCAAAACCTCCAAAAGTGGCTAAAATTTCTTTTGGATCAGTAATTTTCCTATGTGTATTTTTAACCTGATTTAGAATATTGATTTTATTTTGTAATTGCTCATCATTCAAACCTGTTCCACGTCCTACACATTGTTCAAGCGGTAAATCGGTCAAATAATGTACAAGCATCGATGCAGAAGAGGTATTCCCAATTCCCATTTCGCCAAAACCAATAATATTTGTTCCATTTTGAGCGATTTCGTTCACAATTGTCTTCGAATAATCAAAACATTGTTCCAATTGATCTAAGGTCATTGCAGGTTCGTGCAAGAAATTTTTGGTTGATTTGGC
Source organism: Empedobacter sp. UBA7611 (assembly GCF_002484365.1). Lineage (NCBI taxonomy): Bacteria > Pseudomonadati > Bacteroidota > Flavobacteriia > Flavobacteriales > Weeksellaceae > Empedobacter > Empedobacter sp. UBA7611. Next base: position 100,767 of record NZ_DLJR01000021.1, on the reverse strand, counting down.
TACTTTACAATTTTTCAAAACCGAATAATCCTCGAAATCATAATTTACACCAGCGTCAACAATCGTTAAATTAATCTCATTTTGATTACAAAAAACATTAATAGCTGCTCCATTATTTAGGAAATTTAAAACCATTTGAGGCGTAACTTCTGCTGGATACGCACTAACACCAGATTGTGCAATTCCGTGATCGCTTGCGAAAACGATTAGATGAGGTTTTATTAATTCTAAATGATTTTTTTGCTGAACCAAACCAATTTTAAGTGCGATTTTTTCTAATAAACCTAAAGCTCCAAGCGGTTTTGTTTTAAGATCAATAATGTGTTGAATTTCTTCTTTTTGCATTTTATACTAAACTAAATTTTAATAAAAAAATGCTTTCGAAATCAAGTGCAATCAATTCAACAAATAATAAAAATATATGTAGTTTTGATTGAGCTTCAATCGCGAAAGCATCATCTAAAAAGTGGTCTGGCTTATAGTTTTTCTCTACTTACAGTTGCGCGACAGCTCGAGATTTGCACTCGATTCCCTTTTGTGCAAGCAAGGTAATAAATTATTTTTCTGGGACAAAATTTTCATCAATCACTATATCTCCCATCAAAACGACTTGCTCTTCAAAATCAGAAGTGTTTAAATTAACTTTATTCGGAAAATTTTTAAATGAATAAGATTTATAAACTTCTGAATTTATTTCATTTGAAGCTAATCTTAGGTTAAGTTCAGTATTTTTTAAAGTCTCAAATTGTATTATATATTCCTCGCCAACGTTTAATTTACTTTCTACTAATTCATCATTAATTAACAAACGATATGTTTTGATTTCTAAGTTAGAATTTCCAAAATTAACTTTTATTTTGAATTTTATTTTTTCTTTGTGAATCGAATCATTTTTTGCAACTAAAGGTTCTGTACAATTTGGTTTATCCTGTCCATTTGTACATGAATTTAATAACCCAAAAGCAGAAAAAATCATGACATTAGAAATCGTTTTCTTAAAAAGATTTTGACCTAATTGACTTGGATGAAAAATACCACAATGAACGTTGCTTTTCTGAAATTCATTCGAAATTTCGTCATTTGTCAAATTAGAAAAGTCAGTGATTTTATGTTGACATTTTGCACAGAAATTTTCGTTTGTTAATTTCTCTTTGCAAGGAATTGGAATTGTGATTTTCATATTTTTTAAAGTTTAGATTTATAATAGAGATGATTTTATGAATAAAAAGGTTGGTTTTATTTTTAGAAATAATTGATTTAGAATATTTGGATTTATGTAATATCTTTAACCACCTCTACTTTCCTATTAAATAAGATCAATTTTTAATGAAAAATTTTCCCATCCCAACGAACGAAAAGCAAAGATTGCAAGCGGTTTACGATTATAATTTACAAGAACATGATAAAGACGAAGAATTAGAGGTTTTTGCAAATGCTGCGAGTTTGATTTGTAATGCGCCAATTGCGTTAGTTTCTATTTTTGATGAAAACTATCAAGTGATTAAAGCCAATTGCGGAATCGAGGTAGATATTGTTCCGCGTCAACAAACAATATGTCAATTTTCTTTGGTAGAAAATGAAATTTTGGTGATTGATGATGTGACGAAATTTGAACCTGCAAAAAATATTGCTGGTGTAAAAGCTGCAAATATTCAGTTCTATGCTGGTGTTCCGTTGATTGATGACAATGGGAATGCGTTGGGAACATTATGTGTAAACGACCATTATCCAAGAACGTTGGACGAAAAACAACGTAATTTATTGATTCAACTTGGGAAAAATATTACCAAATTATTGGTGAGTAAAAAGCGCAAAAAAGATGCGGCTTACTTTCAAAATATCTATAAAATATCTAATAATCTGATTGGAGTTGCTGATATTAATGGTGTTTTAAAATCTATAAATCCTGCTTTCAAAGAGGTTTTGGGGATGAAAAAAGAATTTCCTATTGTAGAAAGAAATTTTATAGATTTTGTTGCTGAAAAGGATAAAACGAAAGTCAATACCTATTTATCAAATCTTAAAAATAATACAGATTCTATCAATTTTAAATGTTTGATGTGTTCTCCTGAATCTCAAGAAGAGAAGTTGGTGGAATGGTACACAAAATCGAATTTAAAAATTGATAACGAAATCTTTTTCTTTGGTCGAGATATCACGCTAGAAAATTCGAAAAAAGTAGAATTAGAAAACAGCGAACGTAAGTTTAGAAATTTCTTCAATTCTTCGCTTGGTTTGATGACGATTCACGATTTGGATGGAAATATTTTGTCGATAAATAAGACGGGATTAGAATCTATGGGCTATTCAGAAAGTGAAGCAAAAGATTTGAATCTGAAAAATTTAATTCCAAAAGCTAATCAAAAAGAATATCAAACCTATATCGAAATAATTTTGAGTAAAAAGCAAGATTCTGGATTGATGAGTTTGATTAAGAAAGATGGTTCGTTGACATATTGGTTATACAGCAATATTTTGGACAAAGATAACGAAGGAAATCCTGTTGTAATGAGCACTGCGGTGGATATGACGCAAAGAACTTTGTTGGAAAGAGATCTTAATCGTGTTCGTCAATTGTTAGATCATACATACGAAGTTGCAAATGTTGGAGGTTGGAAATATGATTTGATTCAACAAAAATTAATTTGGGCAGATACGACGAAAAAAATCCACGAAGTTGAACCAGATTATGAACCAAATGTAGAAACTGCACTTCATTTTTATGAAGCTAAAAGTAGTTATCCAAAAATCAAGAAAGCCTTTAGAGATGCCGTAGAAAAAGGGATTGAATATGATATGGAATTGCAAATCGTTACGCAAAATGGAAAAACAATTTGGGTAAGATGCAAAGGAATTCCAGAATTTGTAAATGGTGAATGTGTTAGCGTTTTTGGAATTTTTCAGGATATTAATGAAAGGAAACGTTATACGTTAGAATTGGCTCGACAAAAAGCCATTTTCGAAACGTTTATTAATCACGTACCTGCTTCTGTTGCAATGTTTGATAATGAAATGAATTATCTGACTTTGAGTAATCAATGGAGTGATGAATTTGCGATAAAAAAGAAAAATGTGATCGGAAAATCTCATTACGAAATGTATGATGTTCCAGCAGAAAGAAAAGCAATTTACGATGCTTGTTTGCAAGGCGAAAATTATTCGAATGATGATACCATTTATCGCACACCAAAATATGATACGGATCAACACTATTCGTGGGCGATTCATCCGTGGTATATCAACAAAAAACAGATTGGCGGTCTGATTATGTTTTCGCAAAATATAACAGAATCTGTCAAGAAAAATAAAGAACTTAAAAAAGCCAAAAAGAATGCTGATCTCGCTAGTAAGGCAAAGTCTGAATTTTTAGCAAATATGAGTCACGAGATTCGAACGCCGTTAAATGGTGTGATTGGTTTCTCTGATTTATTGTTGAAAACGCCACTTAATCCGACTCAAAAACAATATTTGAATTTTATTAATGATTCTGCAAATTCATTGTTGTCAATAATAAATGATATTTTAGATTTCTCTAAAATTGAATCCGGTCGAATGGATGTTTTGATAGAAAAAAATAATTTGTTCGAGTTAGGAAATCAAGTAATTAATGTGATTCTTTATCAAGCCGAAAACAAAAAAATTGAATTGTTGTTGAATATAGATAATAATTTACCTCAATTTATTTGGATTGATGAAGCTCGATTGAAACAAGTGTTAATTAATCTACTTGGAAACGCTGTGAAATTTACGGATAGTGGAGAAATAGAACTAAAAATTAGTCAAGTTGAACCAATTGTGAAAGGAGAAAAAGCAAAATTGAGATTCTCTGTTCGTGATACAGGAATTGGTATAAAACCAGAAAAACAAGCCAAGATTTTTGATGCATTTACACAAGAGGATAGTACTGTTAGTAAACGTTTCGGAGGAACTGGTTTAGGTTTAACAATTTCGAATAAGTTGCTAAATTATTTCGGAAGCCATCTAGAATTGCAAAGCGAAATAGATAAAGGTTCTACATTTTTCTTTGATTTAGAAGTTGATTACGAATATAATATTGAGCAACAATTTGATCATTTGGAAGAAATAAATCATGTGTTGATTGTAGATGATAATCAAAGTAATCAAATGATTTTGCAACATATGTTACAGTTCAAAAATATAACATCTGATATTGCAAATAATGGAATGGAAGCGCTACAGAAAGTTTTGAATGGCGATGTTTACGATGTTATTTTGATGGATTATCATATGCCGGTTTTGAATGGTTTGGAAACAATTCAGAAAATAAAAGAGTATTTCGTAACAAAGGATACAAAAACTCCTTTAGTGTTATTGCATAGTTCTTCTGAGGATGAATATCTAATTCAGAAAGCAAAAGAATTAGGAATTACTTCGCGTTTATTGAAACCAATTAAGTCGGAAGAATTGTTTGATACGTTGCGTAAAACAATTATTGATTCGAAAGAAATTCAAACCATAGAAATTGAAAATCAAGAAGAAATTTCGCAAGATTTTTCGAAACAATTTCACATTTTAATTGCAGATGATAATTTAGTAAATATGGCTCTGAATCAGCAAATTATCAAAAATATTGCACCAAATTCTATTTTGTATACAGCTGCGAATGGAGCGGAAGCCGTATCAATTTGTCAAGAAAATAAGATCGATTTAATCTTGATGGATATTCAAATGCCAGAAATGAATGGGATTGAAGCAACTAGGGTTATTCGTTTGTTAAATAATTTTCAAGAAACTCCGATTATAGCAGTGACAGCGGGAAATGTAAAAGGCGAAAAGGAAAAATGTCTTGATGCTGGATTGAATGATTTCTTAGCAAAACCAATTCGAGAAAAAGATATTTTTGATGTCCTAGAAAAATGGTTAGATTTTTCTAAAAAAGAAAAGAATGAAACCAACGATTTTGGAAATCACCTTGATCTTTCTATGATAAATAATTATACGAAAGACGACGAATCGTTTAGAAAAATGTTTATAGAAATAATTATTAATGAGTTAGAAAAATCTGTACAAGAATTTGAAACTTATTTCAACAAACAAAATTTAGAAGGATTAAATCAATTAGGTCATAAAGTAAAAGGAACAGCAAAAACTGCAGGACTTACAATTTTGGCTGATTTAACCGAACAAATAGAAAAATCAACTTCGATCAATTACCTACAAGAAAACCAGCTGATTATTAAAGTAAAAACCGAAATAGAATTAGTTATTAACTATTTAAAAAATATTTAAAAACCAATATTATGCAGATTTTAATTGCCGAAGACGATGAATTGATTTTAAAAACAATTGAACACAAACTGAAAAAAGAAGGTTACAAAGTTGTTTTAACACGAAATGGAAAAGAAGCAATCAGTAAGATTGAGAATGAAGATATTGATTTGATTATTACAGATATTATGATGCCTTTTGCGTCTGGTTTGGAGATTATTAGTGCTGTTAGAAAAAGTAAAAATTCCGAAACACCAATGATTATTTTGTCTTCTTTAGGGCAAGAAGATGTAGTGGTGGAAGCATTTAATTTGGGTGCAAATGATTTTATGGTGAAACCATTTAGCCCTATTGAATTGTCGGTTCGCGTGAAGAAATTGCTAAAATAAAAGCATGATTATCCTACAAATTATAACCTATACCGAGTTAATCGTAGGAATTTATATTCTACTTATTTTACTTTTTTTGACAATTATTTATACGTTATTGACAAGTATAATTGAATATAAAATCATTACAAAGAAAAATAAGTGGAATGCGATTATTGATCAAGAAATTTATGAAACAATTTTGGATGATCAATCCAATTCGAATACTGACTTTAATGATTATTTGAAATCAAGTTCATTCAAACATTATTTTATTAAAAAATTACTAAAAGCGAAACAAAATTTTTCTGGAAATTCAAAAGAAAGTATTCAAAATTTATTTGACCATTATGAATTAAAAAAAATATCCTTACAGAAATTAAATAGTCAAAAAAATCATGAAATAGCCGAGGCAATACAAGAAGTTACGACGATGAATCATGTTGAAACTTTACCAAAAATCAAAAGTATGTTACAACATAAAAATGATTTAGTACGATCTGAAGCGCAATATGGTTTAACGAAATTTGCTGGTTTCGAAGGTTTATATTTTTTGGATAATTTACAAGAGCAATTGACGGATTGGCAACAGTTGAAATTGTTGGATGCAATTACAATTTTACCAAATCTTGATGAGGTTGATAAGATAATTTCAAATTGGTTAAAATCACCTAATCAAAGTGTGAAAATTCTAACAATGAAATTAATTCGCAAGTTTCAATTGTTGCAAATGCACGATTTGGTTGCAGATAATTTGCACGATTCTGATGAAAAAGTTGTGGAAGAAACGATTAAAACATTAGTCAGAATCGAAGATGACTCAACCTCAAAGCTATTGATTGAGCAATATGAAACGTGTAACGAAAAGTTTCAAATTCAAATTTTAAAAGCTTTAGAAAAAATCTCAAATCCAGAAAATAACACATTCTTAGAAACTCAAGCAAAGGAAAATCCTTCATTTTCTGTCAAAAAAGCAAGTGTAAAAGCCTTAAATAATTGTTGTTCAAAAACCGATTTACAAAAACTTGCACACCAATCAAACTCTCCTGAATTAAAACAAATTATTAATCAAATTATCCAAGAAAACTAATCATGAATTGGCTAGAAACGGCTTTCGATTTTTTTATTTACGGCTTCCTTTTTTATTCAATCCTATTAATTTTAGTCTACGGATGGATAGGTTTTTATGCAAAAGGAGCGATAAAAATGTATATCCGAAAAAACAGTTTTACGGATTATTCGCTTATTGCAACATCGCCAAATGCGCCAACTTTTAGCCTTATTGCGCCCGCTTATAACGAAGGTGCAACGATTGTGGAGAACGTGCGTTCTTTGTTGTCGTTGTATTACAATCAACTCGAAATTATTATTGTAAATGATGGTTCCAAAGATGATTCGTTGCAACGATTAATTGAAGCGTATGATTTGATTAAAATTGATTATTTCGTTGAAGGAAATATAGAAACGAAACCAATTAATGCAATTTATAAAAGTACAAATCCTGTTTTCAAGAAATTAATTATTGTTGACAAAGTAAATGGAGGAAAATCGGATGCGCTAAATGTCGGAATTAATATTGCAGCAAACGATTATATTGTTTGTATTGATGTCGATTGTATTTTAGAACAAGATGCGATTCTGAAGCTAGCAAAACCGTTTATGGATGAAGCAAAAGCAAAAGTAATTGCATGTGGAGGCGTAATTCGTTTGGCGAATAATTGTACAATTGTAGATGGTAAAATTGTCGATGTTAATTTGCCAAAAACTCGTTTAGGAAGAGCGCAAGCGTTAGAATATATTCGAGCATTTCTTTTGGGAAGAATGGCGTGGTCGCGCGCCAATGGTTTGATGCTGATTTCGGGTGCTTTTGGTGCTTTTGATCGTGAAATTGTACTCCAGTGTGGCGGTTACGATCACGATACAGTTGGTGAAGATATGGAGCTTGTTGTGCGAATGCGACGTTATATGCACGAACAAAAATTGGCCTATAAAGTGGTGAATATTCCCGATCCGCTTTGTTGGACAGAAGTGCCAGAAAGTAAAGAAATTTTAACAAAACAACGCAATCGTTGGATGCGTGGAACGATAGAAACCTTGTGGAAACATCGTATTTTATTTTTCAATCCTAAATATGGAAAACTTGGAATGATGAGTTATCCGTATTGGTTTTTCTTCGAATTTTTAGGACCGATTATCGAATATATTGGTTGGATCATTTTCGTAGTTTTATTCTTTTTAGGATTTATTAATTGGCATATTTTCTTTCCTTTGATGGCTTTTGTATTGCTTTATGGAATTTTATATTCGATTTATGCTATTCTGATTGATTTGATGACGTACAATGTTTATCACAAAAAAGGGGATATTCCGAAATTATTTTTTACGGCGTTTATAGAGCCGTTTACATTTCATCCGTTTGTTGTGATGGCAGGCGTGAAAGGGGTGAAGGATTTCTTTCTCAAAAATAATTCGTGGGGAGAAATGACGCGACAAGGTTTTGGAGGAAATCAAGCGAAAGAATTATCTATTTGGCAAAAACTGAAACTTGGATTTATTAATTTAGTTCAGCAAACTACGTTTATTTCACTGATATATTTTTTAATTTTTGGATTGTCATCAATTCTTGAATTTTATCTTTATCAAGAAAATCTTACAACAACTTCTAATCAAACTTTATTTTTTGATTTATTCGTACATAATATCGATTTTGCTTTAGATAGTATTTTTGTGGTAAGTTTTATATATTTTTTACTACAATTTTATTCGATAAGTTGGACAAAAAAATGGATCATTTTTGCGTATTCTTTTTTAATAATTTTGAATATTTTATTGATTAAATATTTTCAAACAACACTCAATTTATTAGGTTCAGATTTGTTTTCTTATACATTCGAAGAATTGAAATTAATTATTGGAGCATCAGGTGTTGTCAATACAATAAGTATCCTTTTATCAATTGCTGTAATTGCTGTTTTAACAACGATATTTATTTACAGTTATCGATTAAAAATTAACCAAAAAATTCTTCAATTACCATTAATAATTTTGAGTTTTTTATCGCTTATTGTTCCAATTAATTTGGATTTAAAAAGTTCTCAAAATGATGAGTTTTCATCTAATCTAATTTTGAGTAAATCGTCTTATTTTTTCTCAAACTCGATTGAACAATATGCAGAAGATAAACTTTCGGAAATTGATTTTTTAAATTCAAATTCGAGTTCAAATAATGAAGATAATCGACATTATTTCGATAAAACTAATTATCCATTTTTGTATCAAGATGAGAACAAAAATTTCTTCGATGATCAATTTAATTTAACAACAAAAAAAAACCGAATGTTGTTTTTATTGTGATTGAAGGTTTGGGACGAGCTTTTAGTAACGAAAGTGCATATTTAGGTTCTTTTACACCATATATTGATAAGCTTTCGAAAAAGAGTTTGTATTGGGAAAATGGATTAAGTACGACGGGAAGAACATATGGAGTTTTACCTGGATTGACGGGTTCTTTGCCATTTGCTGAAAATGGTTTTATGGAACAAAAGAGTTTACCTCAACATTACAATTTGTATAATTTGTTGAAAAGTAATGGTTATAAAACGGGGTACTTTTACGGTGGCGATGCTGATTTCGATTTTATGTCGAAATACTTGAATTATTCGGGTGTTGAAACAATTATTGATGAAAATGATTACGAAAATAATTATGCAAAAATTCCGTCGAATAATGGATTTTCTTGGGGATTTGACGATCATTCAGTGTTTAAAAAATATTTAGCAACGCAAAAAGAAAATAATCAACCATATTTTAATGTTTTGATGACGTTAGCGACGCATAGTCCTTTCTTAATAAACAATGTTGAGAAATATAATAAACAGTTTGAAACGTTGATTAAATCTCGAAATTATGATGCGACAACTTTGACGACAGTAAAAAAATATAAACAACAATTGGTGACTTTTTTGAGTGTTGATGAAGCTGTAAAAAACTTTTTCGAAGCTTATCAAAAACGTTCAGATTTTAATCAAACTATTTTTGTGATTACTGGAGATCATCGAATGCCAGAAGTACCGATGGAAACAAAGATTGATCGTTTTCATGTTCCGATTATTGTTTATTCTCCTTTGTTAAAGTCACCGAAAAAGATGTCAAATATTGTGACGCATTTTGATGTTGCACCAACTTTTGTGACATATTTTAGAGATTCATATAAACTGAAATTACCGAATTATGTGACTTGGATGGGACAGAATTTAGAAAACGGTAAAGCGAATTTCAGAAAACAAGGCGTTCCGTTAATGCAGAATAAAAATATTTTAGATGATTATGTTTTTCAAAATTATCATTTGTCAGGAGGGAAGTTATATCGAATCGAAAAGAATTTAACAGAAGATGTTGAACAAAATTCGAAAATGGAAACAGAGTTGAAAAATCGTTTGAAAAGCTTTAAAACAAAAAACCATTCTTTGAAAAATACTCAAAAAATGGTTCCTGATTCTATATTTAATCGTTATATCAATTAGAATTTTCGGCTGTACGAAACACTTACATCAAATTGATTTCCTTTTTGATTTGGTCGATATTCTTGATTATAATAATTCGCACCAATTGAAATTAAGTTTAATTCATTGATTGAAAAGTTATAATCTGCTCCAATTTTGAAGGACTTCAGTTTGTAAGTTGTATCTTCTAAAAGATTGTTGTTAAAATCTTCTGGTGAAATTCCTGTACCAATAGCTAAGCTTAAATAATTGCTTGCATCGCCAGTATAATAACGAGTTGTGAATGTATACGAATGCGAAATATTGTTGTTGCTTGGCGTTACAAATGCACGTAAATTGAACCAATAATTTTTATAATATTTTCCAATTGATCCCGTAAACATCCAAACATCATCCGAAAAATGAAGTTGACGATAACCTAACTCGGCTTCAAAACTTTTGGGTAAATTAGCGTAAAGAGAAGCGCCTGTGCGATATTTAGGGAAAATTCCATCACTATCCGAATATCCGCCGCCGACGTACATGTAAAATGTCTTAGAAAGTCTTGGATAAGCTTCTACTTCGTATTGAACACCATTATCTCTAAACTTGTTTGCGTAATTTACTTTAAAGACCAATGAACCTATCGAAGTTTGTCTTTTATAACTAACCGAAACTTGATGCCAATCATCTGCAAATTGTTTGTCAAAATGCGAGTAATTGTAATTAACACCAATTGCGTTTTTAGTATTATTGATTTCAATACGATTTGCTAATTCACGTGCTTCCGTATTCTTGGGATTAATTGCTAATAATTCTTTAATTGTTTTTGAAGCTTCATCATAAGCATTGTTTGAATTAAGAACTTTAGTTTTTAACAACAATAAATCCTCATTTTTAGGATATTTAATTAATCCACGATCAATAATAGAAACGGCTTCTGTATAATTATCATTCCAATATTCAAGCGATGTGTAAGCTAAATAGAAATCGGTAGAAGGGGCCATGTTTTTTTCAATATTCTGAAAAATTTTTCTTGCTTCTTCGGTTTCATCATTCCACGTATATATTCGTCCCAAAAAAACAGCGATATCTGTATATTCTGGCGATTGATCTAAAGCTTGTAATGCAAGTTTCTTGGCAGTTGTATAATCTTTTTCTTCGAAAGCTTTGTGACGTGCTTCTTGAAATAAATCATCCGAACTTTTAGATTCTTGACTATACGAAAATAAAGGTAAAAAGGTAAGAGTAAAGAGTGTTTTTCTTAAAAATGATTTTTGAATCATGTGGTAAAAACGTACTTTATTATGAGGATAAAGATATAATTATTTAGAGCATAAAAAAAGCTCAAGAAAATAAA